>JACOUJ010000403.1 GCA_016177865.1 Candidatus Rokuibacteriota bacterium | reverse complement strand
GACCATCGTCCGGTTTTTCGAGCGCCAGATCCCGGGGCCGCTCACGGTCAGGTCCTGGGCTCTCCAGGTGAGGCCGGGCGTCACCGTGGTCGCCCGCGGCGTAGAGATCGGCGCGGCTCCGACGTCCTCGAAGAAGCCCCTCTTCACGGCTCAGCGGGTGGACTTGCGACTCGATGCAATTCGCCTCCTTCTGGGCCAGCTTCGGATCACGCGGATCAGTCTGGACGTCCCCGAATTGAGCATAGAGGCGTTGGGCAGGGGGTGGACCGTCGAGCCGGAAGCTCGGGCGCCTCGTGAGCGCCTCCGGGGCGAGTCCGGTTCGCGGCCTCCGCGGATCCTCATCGCCGATCCGCTCCCCTTGGAGATCCATGACGGTCGGCTGACGTTCGGTTGGGGGAGCGAGATCAAGACAGTGTCCCACGTGAGCGGTCAGCTGACTTCCTCTCAGGGTACCCGCCGTATCGAGTACCGACTCGCGTGGCCTTCCACGGGGGACGGCCGGGTCGAAATGAGCGGCCTCGTCTCCACCCTCGGCAGGGACTCGTTCACGCTAGAGGCCCGCGTGAAGTCATCCGGCGGTGAGGTGATGGGAGAGGCGACGTTGGCCCTTGACCAGGACCCATCCCGCGCGCTCATTCTCTCAGGACGAGTGACCGGCAAGGGGCACACGGCCGTTCTCCCGGGCGTGTTGGTGAGCGTTCAAGGCTCGGGCACGGGCGACGTCACGGTCGAGGGTCCGCCCGAGGCGCGGCGCGTGAGGGGAAATGTCACGGTCAAAGACGCTCAGGTTGGGGTCGTCGGTCACCCGCCGATCGAGGCCATCCAAGGCGGAATCGTGTGGACCTCGGAGGGCGCCGAGTCCCCCGCGCTGACCGGGCGATGGGGATCTGCGGCGCTCAGCGCCCGCCTCAAGGCCGGTTGGGGCGTGAGCCCGCCCTGGCTTCGGGGTGAGCTCTCCGCCTCCGCCATTGATCTAGCCCCCCTCCTTGGTCGGATTGCCGAAGGGCTCCAGGATCGGCCATCTCCCTCCCCTCGAATCGCCCCCCTGGTCCCACCGGCCCATGCCGCGCCTGCAAAGGTCACCTGGCCCGCATGGGCCAGAGAGATCGGCCTCGACCTTCGTCTCCGCGTGGCCTCGACCCGCCTGAATGGGAGGCCCCTGGGAGCGCTGCACGCTCAGCTTTTAGCGGCGGCCGGCGTCTGGCATCTCCAGGGGATCCGATTGATCCTCGACGAGGGAGAACCTCGAGGGTACCTGAAGCTGGACCTTCGCTCCCCGCGCCCACGAGGCACCCTCTTCGCACAGGGGCCGGGACTGGCCCTCTTCAGGGAGGGGCTCCCAGAGCCCTACCGCATCTCAAGTGGTCAGCTCGCGTTTGAGACCCTTCTTCAATGGGAAGGGCTCAGTTGGCCTGAGTTCAGGGAGAGTGTGCGGGGCCAGGGTGAGCTTCGGATCCGCGATGGCCGATTGAACACGGCCCGGCTGATCCGCCACGTCGAGATCCGCGGGATTCCTCGTTCGGGCTTGGAGGAGAAGCCGTTCCTAGCCTTCGACGAATTCTGGACCCGCTATCGCGTCGATGGCCCGCGAGTGGTCACCCAGACCCTTGCCCTCACCGGCCCAGCGTGGGAGGTTCGAGGCGAGGGGTTCGTCCATCTCTCTGGTCACCTCAACTTCAGATTGACCGGGCGCTCTCAGCAGAATCGACGCGTGACCGGACTTCTCCAGGGGGACCTGGAGCATCCCCGCCTCGTCATCTCCTACTAGGGCCATAGCTCTCAGCATCCAGCGGTCAGCAGGAACAATCCAGCGCCGCCGGTCACCATATTTTCGAAGCTGATGGCCAAAAGCTGATCGCTGATGGCTTGTTAAATATTTGCACGAGTTGAGCCCCGTCTCCTATAATTTTTCTGTCAATGATCGAGTTTGAGCACGTCTCGAAAGTGTACGCATCAACGGTCTCCGCCGAGGGGGTTCAGGCCCTCGACGATGTGACATTCATGATTCAGAAGGCGGAGTTCGTCTTTGTCGTCGGCCCGAGCGGGGCCGGGAAGAGCACCCTCCTGCGCCTCCTGGTTCGAGAGGAGGTCCCGACGGAAGGGGAGATTCGCGTCGGGGGAAAAAATCTCCTCCGGCTCAGACGGCGGAGTATCACGCGCCTCCGGCGTCTGATTGGAGTGATCTTTCAGGACGGGAGACTCCTCCCCGACCGAACCGTCTTTGACAACGTGGCCCTTGTGCTCCGCGTCCGTGGCGCGGCTCGCGACGACGTCCGGTGGCGGACTCAGCAGGCCCTCCGGGCTGTAGGGCTTTTGCCCAAGGAGGGAGCGTACCCGAGGGCCCTGTCGGGCGGTGAGCGGCAACGGGTCGCCATTGCCCGGGCCCTGGTCCGGGAGCCAGTTCTCCTCCTGGCGGACGAGCCGACCGGCGACCTGGACGACGAGTCCGCCGGAGAGATCATGGAGCTCTTCAAGGTCGTCAATACTCGGGGGACCACCGTCGTGGTGGCCACCCACGAGCAGGGTTTGGCGGCACGGATGCGGCAGCGGACGATCCAGCTCATGGCAGGGCGGGTCGTGAAGGATAGTGGAGGGGCCGTGTGAGCCGGGTCTCGTTTCTCCTCGGAGAGACGGGCCTCACCATCCGCCAGAGCGGCTGGATCAGCGTCGTGGCGATCCTGCTCACTGCGCTGTCATTCACGACGGTCGGACTCTTCCTCTGGCTTGCCAGAACGCTCGGGAACGCGGAAGCCCATTGGCGAGGGGAGATGAGGATCGTGGCCTACTTGGACGATGAGGCCAATGCGCAATCTCTGCTTCAAACCGTCCGTGGGTGGCCTGAAGTGCGGGAGGCCCGCCTCGTGACGAAGGCCGAAGCGCTTGAGCGTCTCCGGGGCTATCTGGCTGACCGAAGGGAGCTTTTGGGGTCGCTCCCGTCGAACCCCCTGCCGGCCTCCCTCGAACTCGGCCTCGCGGCTGACGCAGCGACGCCTGAAGAGACCCAAGCGCTTGCGGGGCGAGTGGGGCGGCTTCGCGGCGTGGATGAGGTGCAATACACGGCGGAGTGGGTCGAGCGGTTGGATCGCTGGCGGCGAGTTCTGAGCGCCGTGGGCCTCGGGATTGGGGGGTTCCTGGCCCTGGCCGCAGTCCTGACGGTGACGACATCCGCGACGCTCGCGACACATGCTCGACGGAGGGAGATGGAAGTCATGCGTCTCGTTGGCGCGGGAGAAGGGCTGATCCGGGGCCCGTTCCTCCTCCAGGGAATGATCCAAGGGATCGTGGGCGCGCTCGTTGCCCTTGGATGCTTGGCGGCTGCCGAAATCGTCCTCGCCCCACGCCTGGCTCCGCTCCTTGCGCTCACGCTGGGTCTCGAGCCGGTCACGTTCCTCTCTCCGCTGGACGGCGCGGTGTTGCTTGCGGGCGGCGCGGTCCTTGGAGGGCTCGGGAGTCTCCTCGCGGTCGGCAGAGGGATGAGGCCGTGAGCCTTCGCCCCATGGCCGTTTTGGTGATGTGGCTGCTGCTGGTCCCGGCCCTCGATGCGCTCGCCCAGCGGACTTCGGATCTCCGAGTACAGGAAAAGGCCCTCGGAAAGGTTCGGGGACAGATTCGCGAGGAGCGGGGTCGGGTTCGCGAGGCAAAGGAGCGAGAGGCGTCGCTCCTCTCCGAACTCGAGGGGATCGAGCGGCGCCTGACGGCCAAGCGGGCCGAATGGAAGAAGCTCGCCGAGGCCCTCCGGCGGACGTCGGCTGAAGTTCGCCGGCTCGAAGAGGAGCTAGAGAGGCTTGAGCAAAAGACCTCGGGACGACAGGAACTTCTCGCCCAACGACTTCGAACCCTCTACAAGCTCAGGAGCGAGGGAGCCATCCCCGTCCTCCTCGCCGGAGCCGACCTGCACGAGATGGCGGTTCGGACCAGGACTCTCGCGGTCGTGGCTTCGGGTGACCGGCGGCTCTTGGCGACATACGCGAGCGTCGGTCGGGAGCTTCAAGACCGCCACGTCTCTCTCGAGAGGGAGCGAGCGAAGGTGACGACGCTGCGAGGCCAGGCGAAAACGGAGCAACGAGCCATCGACCAGGAAGGGGAGCGGCGACGGTCGCTCCTGGCGCGGGTCCGGGAAGAGCGCGCCACCCACGAGCGAATGGTGGAGGAGTTGGTGAAGGCATCGCGTCGGCTCGAGGCGTTGGTCCAGGAGCTCCAGAGGAGGGCCGCCAAGCCCCCCCCGGGACCGAAGCAGACCGTCCGGCTCCGACCGGCCCCGGAACCGTCTGCCGCGCCGGGAGAAGGCTTCGGCGCGCTCCGGGGAATGCTTCCATGGCCGACCGACGGAAAGGTGGTCTCGGCGTATGGCCCGCAGGTGCACCCCCGGTTTGGAACCCGGACCTTCCGCAACGGGATTGACATCGAGGCCCCTGAGGGTACACAGTTTAAGGCAGTCTACCCGGGAACGGTCCTCTACACCGGGTGGTTTAAGGGGTACGGGAACATGATTATTCTCGACCATGGCCACGGCTATTACACCCTCTATGCCCATGCCTCGGAGCTCCGGGTCCGCGAGGGCGAATCCGTGCGTCAGGGTCAGATCATCGGTCGAGTTGGGGAGACCGGGTCCCTGGCCGGACCGCGCCTCTACTTTGAGGTGCGCTCCCAGGGCCGCCCGGAAGATCCCCAGCGGTGGCTTCACAACTAACGGAGGTCCTCCATGCTCCCCTTCCTGAAAACTAAGACAGCCCTCATCGTTGCCTCCCTCCTCGTCCTGCTCGCCTTGAGCCTGGGCGGAGGCCTCGCGTCGAAGGGAGTCGATACCGCATCGACCTACGAGAATCTGAAGCTCTTCACCGAGGTTCTCTCCATCGTCCAGAACCAGTACGTGGAGGAGATGGAGCCCCCCAAGCTCCTCCAGGGGGCGGTCCGAGGGATGGTGAACTCGCTCGACCCCCACAGCTCCTTCTTGGATAAGGAGAGCTATCGGGAGTTCCAGGTCGATACCTCAGGGAGCTTCGGGGGTCTCGGGATTGAGATCACCATCGCGGATAAGAAGTTCCTTACCGTGATCGCGCCCATCGAGGGGACGCCGGCCCATCGCGCCGGGATCGTCACCGGGGACCGGATTGTGAAG
Organism: Candidatus Rokuibacteriota bacterium; assembly: GCA_016177865.1. Lineage (GTDB taxonomy): Bacteria > Methylomirabilota > Methylomirabilia > Rokubacteriales > JACOUJ01 > JACOUJ01. The sequence continues at coordinate 1,958 of JACOUJ010000403.1, read as the reverse complement.
ATTGAGGGGATCGCCACCGAAGGGTTGGATATCCTCCAGGCGGTCAAGATGATGCGTGGGAAGCCGGGCACGAAGGTCACGATCTCCATCTGGCGGGAGGGGTGGACTGAGGCGAAAGACGTCACCCTGGTCCGGGAGGTGGTCCGGGTCCAGTCGGTGCGATCCCGGGAGGCGGAAAAGGGGATCGGGGTGATCAGGATTCGGCAATTCCAGGAGCGGACGGCCGAAGATGTCGAGTCGGCCCTGGAGAAGCTGGAGAAGAATGGCTTGCAGGGATTAATCCTCGATCTCCGAGGCAACCCGGGAGGCCTCCTGACCTCTTCCGTGGAGGTGGCCGAGAAATTTTTGGAGGATGGCAAGCTGGTCGTCTATACCGAAGGACGGGTCAAGCAACAAAATATGCGCTTGGCCGCTCATGCGCGGAGACCGCGCCTCGGCTTCCCGATGGTCGTCCTCGTCGATAAGGGGAGCGCGAGTGCCTCGGAGATTGTGGCCGGAGCCATCCAGGACTGGGGCCGCGGCGTGGTCCTCGGGACCACAACCCACGGGAAGGGATCGGTCCAGACGATTATCCCGCTCTCCGACGGGTCGGGCCTTCGCCTGACCACGGCGATGTATTTCACCCCGAAGGGTCGGACGATCCATAACAAAGGGATCACGCCGGACATCGTGGTCGAGCCGCCGGCCAAGGCGCCGGAGCCCCAGCCAGCAGAGTTGCCCAAGCCGCAGAGCGAGGCGGAGGAGCTGAAGAAGGACATTCAGCTTCAACGGGCCATCGAGATCCTGAAGGCCTCCCAGATTCTCGGGAAGAATCGCGAGAAGAGCCGCACCGAAGCCCAGGCCCGGTAGCTGAGAGGGAGGGGTGGGGCGGCTTGGGAAGGCCCTACTTCTCCTCATCCTTCTCCTCTCGGCGCTGATCGTTTTCCTTGACCGGCTTCAGGTCCGGCGAGGGGAGGTATCGATCTTTGCCCTGCTCTGGCCGCGGCGAGCCGCGCCACGGCCGGAATCTTTGCCTTCCCTCCCTCAAGTCGCCACGGCTCCGAAGCCACTCCCCGCCCCGACGATTGCGCCTGTCGGGCCGCGCCTGGCCATCATCATTGACGATCTCGGCGGGCGAAGAGACCTCTTCGAAACCCTGAAGGCGATGGACCGCCCGTTCACCGTGGCGATCCTCCCCGAACATCCGCTCTCCGCCAAGATCGCCGGAGAGGCCGCGCGGGCCGGGATGGAGGTCATTCTCCATCTCCCTCTGGAGCCCTATCAGTACCCCGAGGTCGATCCAGGTTCCGGGGCCCTCACGATGGCCATGACGTCCGAGGAGATCACCGCGCTGATGGTGAAGCACCTGGCGGGTTTTCCGGTCACCGGGGTATCGACGCATATGGGCTCGCGGATGACCGAGGACCGTGAGCGGATGGGATGGATTCTCGCGCCAGTGAAGGAGCGCAAGCTCTTCTTCGTGGATAGTCTGACCTCAAATCAGAGCGTCGCGTGGCGTGTGGCTCAGGAGATGGGGATCCCGACTGTTCGCCGCCAGATCTTCTTGGACCCCGAACTGGACGAGGCCACGGTGCGGCGCCAGCTCCAGGCCGCGGGGTCCCTCGCCGAGCGCCGCGGCTCGGCCATCGCCGTCGGCCATGGCCGCCCCTTGACCCTGCGTCTCACTCAGGAGATGATTCCCAAATGGGAAGCGCGCGGGATTCGTCTCGTCAAAGTGTCCGAGTTGTTGCGCTAGCGGCGCTGCGTGCCCTGGCCCGGGGGCCCCGCTCGCTTCAATGGCTGCGCCTAGTTCGCCGTAGCTGGCTCGTGCGTGGCTCCACGCGACCCCCCATCCCCCTGAGGGGGTATGTGTCGATCCCGACCGGAGGTCAGTGCTTCCGGGCTGGCGCGCTCCGCCCCGCCCTGCGCTGCGCACGGCGACACGGCTCGCCATGAGGCGCTCGCTGGAACACCCCCCG
>JACOUJ010000161.1 GCA_016177865.1 Candidatus Rokuibacteriota bacterium | reverse complement strand
CCGAAGGCCGCATTGGGCCACAGTAAATCGTCGCCATCGCTGGTCGAGTGAAAACGTGAAGAGGCGGGTGAGAAAGTCATAGCTTCGCGCGATGGCGGGAAACATGTGAGCCGCGTAGTCAGCCTTGCGCCCGGGCCGGGCGCGTCTGGGGGCGCCTCCGGTTCCTGCCGCGCTCGGTGGCAGCCTTCTTTCCGCGAGACCAGCTGGTGAAGATCATGGAGCGAGCGGGACTGAGCTCCGTCACGGTCCACGACCTGACCTTCGGTGTCGTCGCGGTCTACGTTGGCGTAAAGTCCTGATTTTTTCATCTCGGCCTCGCTGTCACCTCTGACCCTCATCACGGCCAGGATTTTGCTCCGCAGGTGTGCTACAGTTTTTCTGGCTATGCCCGGCATCTTCGAAGGCGTGATGATTCTGGATCTCTCGCGGCTCCTGCCCGGGCCCTACTGCTCCCTCCTCTTTGCCGACCTCGGGGCCCGCGTCATCAAGGTGGAGGAGCCCGGCCTCGGCGACTACAGCCGTTGGAACCGTCCCTTTTGGGGGGAGAGCGGAATCGGGGCGAGCTACCTCATGCTGAACCGAAACAAGGAATCCCTGACGCTGAATCTGAAGACCGAGGAGGGGAAGACCATTTTCCGGCAGCTCGCGGCGAAGGCTGACGTCCTCCTGGAATCCTTCCGTCCCGGAGTGATGGAGCGACTCGGGCTCGGTGCTGAGGCGATGCTGATGCTGAACCCGGGCCTGATTTATTGCGCCATCACCGGCTACGGCCAGGATGGTCCATATCGAGACCGGGTCGGGCATGATGTCAACTACATGGGATACGCGGGAGCGCTCTCCATCACGGGAGAAAGGGGCAGCGGGCCGGTGATGCCAGGAGTCCAGGTGGCGGATCTGGGAGGCGGCGCGCTTCTCGCCGCTTTCGCCATCGCCTCGGCCCTCTATCATCGTCGCACTACGGGGCAGGGGCAGTTTATTGATGTGTCGATGACAGATGGCGTCGTCTCGTGGCTCGCTATTTACTTCGGCCCATTCTTTGCCACGGGCCGGGCCCCGCGGCGGGGTGAGGAGCGGCTCAACGGCGGATGGCTCTGCTACGGAACCTTTGAGACCCGGGATGCGGAGTTCGTGACCCTCGGCGCGCTCGAGCCGAAGTTCTGGCAGAACTTCTGCCGACTGGTCGGGCGTGAAGAATGGATTGCCTTCCAGTACGAGGCCGGGCCAAGACGGGACGCCCTGGAGGCCGAGCTCCGCGCGCTTTTCAAGACGAAGACCCAGGCGGAGTGGCTGTTGCTTCTCAATTCGCAAGATGTCTGCGCCGGGCCGGTCCTTGATCTGGAGGGGGCGGTGAAAGAACCGCAGCTCCAGGCCCGTGGGCTCTTCACGTCCGTCGAGCACCCGACCCTGGGGACACTTCCTCAGATCGCATTCCCGGTCAAGCTCTCCGCCACGCCCGCCACGATCCGAACCGCGCCCCCTGGCCTCGGCGAGCAGACCGAGGCCGTTCTCATGGAGCTCGGCTACTCCGGGAGCGAGGTCGCGCGTCTTCGCGAGACCGGTGTCATCTGATGACTTCCGGCCTCGATCTGGTCGAGCGGATGCTCCAAGGTGATCAGCTTGCGCTCGCCCGCCTCATCACCCTGGTCGAGAATGGCTCTTCGCTCGTGCCGGAGATCATGCGTCAGACTTACCCGAAGACCGGTCGCGCCCATAGCGTGGGGTTGACGGGTCCGCCCGGCGCAGGGAAATCCAGCCTCGCCGACAGGCTCACCGGGTTAATGCGTAGAGAGGGAGCGAGCGTGGGGATCGTGGCCATCGACCCCTCGAGCCCGTATTCGGGTGGCGCAGTGCTGGGCGATCGAATCCGCATGCAGGGCCACGCCCTGGACCAGGACGTCTTTATCCGAAGCATGGCAACTCGCGGGAATTTGGGCGGATTGGCCCGCGCGACGAGCGAGGTCGTCAAGCTCCTCGACGCCTTTGGCAAGGCGTGGATCCTGATCGAAAGCGTGGGCGTCGGGCAAACGGAGCTTCAGATCGCGACCACGGCCGACACCACCATTGTCATCCTCACGCCGGAGTCCGGGGACACGATCCAGATGTTGAAGGCCGGCCTCCTGGAGGTGGCGGACATCTTCGTCGTCAACAAGGCGGATCGGCCTGGCGCGGACGGCCTCACGAGCGAGCTCACGCTGACGGTTCATCTCCACCGGGACGGGACGAAGGTCTCCGACGGGCCGGACTGGGAGGTTCCCGTCATTGCGACCAAGGCCCATGAGGGGGCAGGAGTGACCGCGCTCTTTGAGGCCATTCGGCGCCACCGCGCCGCTCTCGTGGAGAGTGGGGCGCTCGAACGCCGCCGGACGACCAGGCGTCGCCGGGAGTTTGAAGAGATCGTGGTGCAGGAGATTCGCGACCTCGTTCTCCAGCGCGTCGAACGTGATCAGCGGCTGGCGCGCGTCGTCGAAGAGGTCGCTTCCGGCCGCCTCGACCCCTACAGCGCGGTCGCCGGGCTGCTCGCGTCTCTTTCGATCAGCAGCTAGGTTTCCATCCGCGCCTGGTTTCTTGACACCATAGGCCACGTACTGTAATGTCTGACCGTTCTTAATCAAAAACGGCGGACATGAATCCAACCCAGCAGTTCTACGGCATCGTCCCGGGCTGGCTTGTCTTCTATGTGGCCATCGCCGTGGCCCTCATGCTGTTCGGCCGGAGGCTATTCCACCTCTATAGGCTTCTCCGCCTGGG
>JACOUJ010000402.1 GCA_016177865.1 Candidatus Rokuibacteriota bacterium | reverse complement strand
CCAACCGGAATGAGTTTCACGTCCAACCTCCGTCCAGCGGTGGTCTCGGCTTGGAACACCATTCGGGCCACGCCGGTGCGGAGCGGTAAGAGCACCGGCTCCGGCTGAGTCTTTCCTTCCGGAAAAATGAGGATCGCCCCGCCTGCCTCTAGAGCATGATTGACGGCGTCGAACATCGCCTCGTTTCGCGCCGGGTCCTCCCCTGCTTCATAGCGCCTGTGGACCGGGACGCCTCCGATCGCGCGGAGGAAGGGGCCAATCAGCGGATGACGGAACAGCGGAGCCTTGGCGAGGGTGATCAGCCTTCGAGGCATTGTCGCGAGAAGCACCATCGGGTCCACAAGCGAGTTATGGTGGTTCGCCGCAAGGATGAAGGGACCGGTGGCGGGGATCCGGTCGATCCCCACCACTTCAACTCGCCGGTAGAAGAGCTTCAAGAGAAATCCGGCGAGGCGACGGACCAGCCAGTACCCGCTCATTCTATCCTCACCTACGTGACCCCAAACCGTGCCAGCTCGCGGTCATGGTGTATGAAAATGAGCCGGTAGAGGAGCGGAGTCAGACGAAACCGAACGTAAGTCAGGACGAGCAGAGGAATTCCGATGAGAACGGGCGAAACCTCGAGGAACCAGGTGAAGCGATCTCGAGGGTGAATTCCCGAGAGCGCGAGGAGACCGGCCCCCGCCACGAGAAGGATGAGCGGTTCATGGCTCCCTTGTCTCATCAAGACGCACCTCGGTCAGAGCCAGCTCCCAACCGGGCGCGAGCCGGGACGCCCCGCTCAGAGAACATCGGCGAACATCACCTTGTAGTGGCGGTACCAGTCGCTCTGGAATCGCTCCTCCGGGTCGTGCTTCCGCTTCAGCCTGAGAAACTCGGCAAACTGAGGGTAGCAGCGCTCGACCTGCCGGCGGCTCGCGAAGCGGTGGTAGGTCAGGTAATAGCTTCCGCCGTACCAGATGGCGCGGTCGATGAGGCGGCGGAAGGCCAGCTCGGCCTGCCCCATCCCCTCCAGGGTGTGAACGATGTGCAGATTGAAGATGATGCAGGCGTACCGTTCCCTGGCCCACCTGAGAAAGCTCTCCTCGTCCCGCTCGATCAGCCGGATGGTGCCGTAGATCAGGTTGACCCGGTTGTCCCGGAAGTCCCGCCGCACATCCTCCAGGAACGGCGCGAGCGAGCCGCGGGGGACATAGATCTCCGTGATCATTTCGGTCGCGCGCTCCGAAACGCCGAGGCGCTGATCCAACCACCGGTGGTAGTCGTCCAGGTAGACGCTCATCTGGTGCGTGTCGGACCAGTAGATCTGCCCCGTCGTCCCGAGGTAGTAGCTCGCGTAGGCCGCGAAGGCCCGCTTCTTGTCCACGTGGGAGAGATAGAGCAGCCGCCGCCAGTCCTCTCTCGACAGCTCCTTTTGCCCTTCTTGGACCGGAGTGCGATCGTCCACGGGGCGGTAGCAGGAAAAGACCCCCCTGCGGAGAAAGTCGTCGGCGGTCTCGTCGGTGGCGTACTGGAAGTCGCCGAACAGGAAGCCGTCGGCGATCCGCCTCTCGACCGCGGGCATCAGCGTCTCGACGTCGATCACCTCGACGATTCGCTCGAGCTTTCGCCTCCGGGCGAGACGGAGGGTCACGGAAGCGATCACGCCGAAGAGACCGTAGCCGCCGATCGCCAGACGAAACAGGTCGGCGTTCTCCCGCCGGCTGCACCGCACGGGGCTCCCGTCGGCCGTGACGAGCACGAACGACTCAACGTCCGCGATGAAGGGCTTGAACGTGAGCCCGCGACCATGGACGTTGGCGGCGAGCGCGCCCCCGACGCTAAGCCGGTCGGCGCCGGTCTGCTTCTGGATGATCCCCCACTGGGGTTGCCGGCCGGCCTGGACGCGGAGGAGATAGTCGATCAGGTCGGGCCACTGGATCCCGGCCTCAACCTCGATCAGGCCCCTGTCGGGATCGAAGCCGAGCACTCGAGTCATGCCGGTCATGTCCAGGAGGATCGTGCCTGCTCCGAACTGCTGTCCCCCCATTGCGTGCCGCCCCCCGGTAATGCTGATCCCTCTCTGTTGCGCCGCCGCCTCCCGGATGGCCCACCGGAGCCCGGCAAGGGATTCTGGCCTCACGACGCGTTCGACGCGGACCGCGTTGAGCTGGGAGTGGATGTCGTTGACGACGACCGGCCCGGACTCCGTGACGCCCCGCGCGCATCCCGTCGTCCACCCGGCCAGTGCCCCGCTGCCGATGAGAAACTCCCGACGAGTCAACATACCCACCTCACACGTCCGTCGCGTCGACGAGCCACCGGGCCGCGAGAAAGATCATGAAAAGGGCCACGACCGCCAAGAAGAGCATGGCAGGGAGATAGTTGAGGACGGCCACGGCGAACGCCTGGCTCACGAAGAAGACGACACCCGCGTACACAACAAATTCCGCTCGGGCGACGAGGGAGATCTTGCGCACGAGCGGCGGCGCGAACCGGAGCGTGGCCCCGATCTCCCAGGCGGCCAGGGCCACGAGCCCGAGGGCCAGGAGCGCCGCTGGCCAGAGGACTCTGGCCCCCAGCGTCCGCTCGTCCAGGAAGAACCCGTGGACCGTCCCCCCGGCGAGCGCCGTCCCGGTGGTGGCGCCGAAGAAAAGCACAAACCAAGCGGAGAGTGATCTGTTCCTCGACGCCCGGCGCGAAAGCAGGTACGCGAACACGCCGCACTCAACGGCGAGTGCGTAGTCGGTGAGAGCGACATCCGGTTCGGTCATCCAGACTCAGGGCGCCGGCCGCTACTCCTCCGGGCCACGGCACGCCCGCAACGTCATGATTCATCCTCCACGTTCGGCTCCCAGCGGGGCTTCCAAGGGCGCCTCATTATACACTCGTCACTG
>JACOUJ010000401.1 GCA_016177865.1 Candidatus Rokuibacteriota bacterium | reverse complement strand
GAGATGTGTACACCATCCTCCCGTTCGTGAATGTGGTGGTCGTCGTAGAGTTGAGCGGGGCGACTCTCCTCTCCATGCTCGAACACTCCGTAGGGCAGGCCCCTCAGGAATCCGGCGGATTTCTCCAAGTATCCGGTCTTCGCTTTACCTATGACCCGGCCCGCCCCCGCGGGAGCCGGATCACCCGGGTTGTCGCCGGCGGGGCCACTCTGGATCTCACCCGGACCTACACGGTGGCCCTCAGTGATTATCTTCTGCGTGGTGGTGATGGTTACGTCCTCACTGGAGCGCGTGTGAAGGTCGGCTCCGAGAGCGGTCCCAATCTGACCGATGTGGTGATGAAAGCCATCGCCGAGGCTCAGAGCATTGCCCCGCGGGTCGAGGGGAGGATCTCCACGCCGTGAGAGCTTACCCCGCATTAGAAAAGGCCGTTTTCCCCTTGACACTGCTGGCCCTGCCTGGTAGCATTACTCGCACGTTTGAGGAGGGTAGGCACGTAGCTCAGTGGGAGAGCGCTTGCTTGACACGCAAGAGGTCGGCGGTTCAAAACCGCCCGTGCCTACCATAATCTGGACTACAAGCATCACGAGGGGGTCGCCTCATGATGCTTTTTTCGTTCCGAGCGATGCGTCCGGAAGATGGCGAACGAAGTAAAGCGTGACCTCGCACTGGAGGAAGGGGAATACGACTGTCCTCCAGAGCCCCTCCCAACGTTGCGCCACTCGGCTTCCCATGTGATGGCCCAGGCGGTGAAGGAGATCTTCCCCGAGGCCCGCCTCGCCATCGGCCCATCCATTGAGGACGGCTTCTACTATGATTTTCAGCTCTCCCGGCCATTCACCCCGGAGGATCTCGACCGGATCGAGGCCCGGATGCGAGAGATCATCCAGGCCGACCATCCCTTCGTGCGGATGGAGATGTCGCGGGCTGAGGCGATCGCGTTCTTTGAAAAGGGGAATGAGCCCTTCAAGGTGGAGATCCTGAGAGATCTTCAGGTTGATGTCGTCTCACTCTACCGACAGGGAGACTTTATCGACCTCTGCCGCGGTCCGCACGTCCCGTCCACGGGACAGATCAGGGCCTTCAAACTCCTCTCGATCGCGGGGGCCTACTGGCGGGGGGACGAGCGCCGACCGATGCTCCAGCGCATCTACGGGACGGCCTGGCACACGGAGGAGGAACTGAGCCAGTACCTCTGGCGGGTGGAGGAGGCCAAGAAGCGTGACCATCGTCGGCTGGGTCGCCAGTTGGATCTCTTCGCCTTCCACGATGTCGCGCCTGGGGCCCCCTTCTGGCTACCCAAGGGGATGGTCCTGGTGCGGGAGCTGGAGCGCTTCTGGCGGGAGGTCCACGACACGCGGGGGTACGAAGAAATCTCCACCCCCATCCTGGTCTCGAAGAAGGTGTGGGAGCAGTCAGGGCATTGGGACCATTTCCGGGAGAGCATGTTCAGGCTGGAGGTGGAGGAGCAGGAGTTCTCGCTCAAGCCCATGAACTGTCCGGAGTCGACCTTTGTCTATCGCCATCGTCTCCGCTCCTACCGGGATCTGCCGCTCCGCCTCTCCGAGATCGGGCGGCTGCACCGCTTCGAGCGGTCCGGGACCCTGGCCGGACTCTTCCGAGTCCGGCAGATCACGATGGACGACGCCCACATCTACTGCCGGCCGGATCAGATTCAGGCAGAGATCACCGGAGTGTTGGAGATCGTCAAGACCTTCTACGCGCTCTTTGGCATGACCCCCCGCTTTTACTTGGCCACCCGGCCGGCCAAGGCCATGGGGGATCGGGCCCTCTGGGATCACGCCGAGCATGCTCTCCGCGAGGCCCTCCGGGCCAACGACTTGGCCTACGAGATCAAAGAAGGGGATGGAGCGTTCTACGGTCCCAAGATTGACATCCACATCGAGGATGCCCTGGGGCGTGACTGGCAGACCGCGACGATCCAGCTCGACTATCAGATGCCCGAGCGCTTCGAGCTTGAATATGTGGACGCCGACGGCCAAGCCAAGCGCCCGGTCATGATCCATCGAGCCATCTTCGGCTCCTTCGAGCGGTTCATCGGGATCCTGACCGAGCACTTTGCCGGGGCCTTTCCGGCGTGGCTGGCGCCGGTGCAGGCGCGAGTCCTCCCGGTCTCCGAGAAGGTCCATGACTATGCCCGGACAGTCCACGGGCGGCTCAAGAGCGCGGGGGTCCGGGCCGAGCTGGATGACCGGAATGAAAAGCTGGGGTACAAGATCCGGGAGGCCCAGGTGGAAAAGGTGCCTTACATGCTGGTCGTGGGCGAGCGCGAGGCCCGCGACGGGGCTGTGGCTGTCCGTCGGCGAAGCGGAGAAGACCTGGGTCCGGTTCCCCTGGAACGGTTCGTTGCCGACCTCCAGGTGGAGATTGGAGGGAGGGCGCGCTGAGACCGAGACCCGCCCCCGCGCTAAGTCCCACCCAGAACATCCGGATCAATGGGGGGATTCGCGCCCAGGAGGTCCGAGTGATTAGTCCCGAGGGGGAGCAGCTCGGGATTCTTCCCATCGTCGAGGCCCTTCGGATCGCGGGTGAGCGCGAGTTGGACCTGGTGGAGGTTGCGGCCGAGGCGACCCCGCCGGTCTGCCGCATCATGGATTTTGGCAAGTACAAGTACCTCCAGAGCCGGCGCGTCAAAGAGGCTCGCAAGAAGCAAACGATCATCCAGGTGAAGGAAGTGAAGATGGGACCCAAGACGGATGAGCACGACTTTCAGTTCAAGGCACGTCACGTCCGTCGGTTCCTCGAGGAGGGGAACAAAGCCAAGGTGACGATTCGGTTCAAGGGGCGCGAGATGGCCCACATTGATTTGGGGCGGAAGCTGCTCGGGCGAATGACCCAGGAGTTGGCCGACATGGCCACTGTCGAGTATGCCGGCAAACTCGAGGGGCGGAACCTGTCGATGATCTTGTCGCCGAAGCATTAAGGACAGACATTATGCCCAAGATCAAAACCAAGCGGGGCGCCGCCAAACGGTTCAAGGTCACGGGGACCGGAAAGATCGTGCGAGCCAAGGGGTGGAAGAGCCATCTCCTCGAGTGGAAGTCCAGCAAGCGCAGGCGCAAGCTCCGGCAGGGCACAGTGGTCTCCTCGGCCGATGTCCCACGGATCCGTCGCCTGATTCCTTATCTTTAGAGCGAGGAGTGACCCATGCCACGCGCAAAAGGCGGGCCCAAGACCCGCCAACGTCGAAAGAAGGTCCTGAAACAGGCCAAGGGATACTGGGGGGGGCGGTCCCGCCTCTACCGGACCGCGAAGGAGACGGTGCTCAGAGCCACGGCCTTTGCCCGACGGGACCGGCGGGCAAAGAAACGAGAATTTCGCGCGCTCTGGATCGTCCGGGTCAACGCCGCGGTCCGCGCCGCCGGGCTCTCCTATAGCCGCTTCGTCGCCGGTCTCAAGGCCGCGGGGATAGCTCTTGACCGAAAGGTCTTGGCGGACTTGGCGGTGAATGAGCCCCGCGTCTTCGGAAGGTTGATCGAGGCGGCCAAGGCGCGCCTCAGATCCAACTAGAATCGCGGCAGCATCGCCGCAACTGCGGGGCGCTCTCTCGCTTGCGGCCGTTCCTGCCGCGACGAACCTCATGTCTCAGACGCGCATTGCTGAGATCTTGACCAGAGCCCTTCACGATGTGGGGGAAGCCCAGACATCCCAGGCCCTCGAGGAGATCCGGGTTCGATACCTCGGGAAAAAAGGACTGCTCACCCAACTCCTCCGGACCCTGTCCGCTCTCCCCCCAGCCGAGCGACGGGAGGTCGGGCAGGACGCCAATGAGGCGAAGGATCGGATCGAGGCGACCCTCAGGGAGCGGCTGACCGCCCTTCGGGCCGAGGAGCGGAGGCGAGCCCTCCTGACTGGCGGCCCCGACCTCACGCTGCCGGGGCGTCGTCCGCTCTGGGGTCGCCTCCACCCCCTGACCAAAGTCCTCGATGAGATCATCGAGATCTTTGTGGGGCTCGGGTTTGCCGTCGCAGAGGGGCCCGAGGTCGAGTCAGACTTCTATAACTTTGAGGCCCTCAATCTGCCGAAGGACCATCCGGCCCGGGACATGCAAGATACGTTTTACCTCACGGACGAGGTCCTCCTGAGGACCCACACCTCGCCGGTCCAGATCCGCACCATGCGGGCCCAGCGCCCCCCCGTGCGAATCATCGCGCCCGGCAAGGTGTATCGCCGGGACGCCGACATTACCCACTCCCCGATGTTCCACCAG
>JACOUJ010000400.1 GCA_016177865.1 Candidatus Rokuibacteriota bacterium | reverse complement strand
GTATGGGAAGGATGATGACCAAGGCTCAAATCGTTTCCGCCCTAGCGTCGAAGGCGAGCCTGCCGAAGGCAACCATCGCTGGAATCCTGGAGGAGCAGGCGAAGCTGGCTTCCCGGGAAGCCAAGAATGGCTTCACGGTCGCAGGTCTCGGCAAACTGGTGCTTGTCAACAGGAAGGCCCGGATGGGGCGGAACCCGCAGACCGGGGAGCCGATCAAGATTCCGGCCAAGCGGGTCGTCAGGTTCAGGGTGGCCAAGGCCCTGAAAGACGCGGTTCTCAGCAAGAAGTAGTCCGGGTTAGGATCCCAGTCTTTCGCAGAGCGAGCAGAGAGGGTGGGTGGGCGAGGGGAAGCCCCCCGCCCTCTCTGTTTTACAGCACTAGCGGGGAAGCCAGAGGGGCCGCTCCAGGAGGCTCGCCATCACCACCCCGACCGCGGCCGCCGCGAGGCCGATGGCCAGGCCCCCCCACTGCGCCCACCGCCACCAGCGGGGTTGTTCCGCCGGGACCGAGGCGAAACAGCTCAAGCCCACCACGATGAGCCCCAGGGAGAGGGCGAGGTAGGCGATTCGGAGCATGGTCATGACTCCTCCTCCATCAGTCGGGCGGTCTCGAGATATTGAGGAAAGAGCCGCCGGACGTCTTCGGGCTGGCTCGCGGCCAGAAAACCCGGGATGAGTCGCCTGGTGAACCCCCGCGTTCCCGCGAAGCGCACCGAGCCCGCGGCGACCGGTTGCCCATCGACTGAGACAATCGCCTCAGCCCGCCACAATCGCCCTCGGTCATCTTCCGGCACCACAGAGGCGCGAGCTCCGTGGATCAGGAGAGGCGCGCCAAAGGCGGTCGGTCGCAAGACGCGAACCGTGATCTCGTTCGTCAACCCGCCCTCGCCGGCGCTCAGAACGCCGAGCCACCACCCGATCTCGTCCAAGACGATGAAGTGGAAGTGAGGGGTGAGGGACCCATCCGCCCGACGGTACGGGGGCCGGGGCTGATAGGCCTTCCAGACCGCGCGCTCGTCGTAGTGAAAGCGGATCTGAAGTCCGATCGGATTCTCGGAGCCGCAGGCCAGACAACCCGTATTGCCAGGGACTGTAGGGGCCTCGCTCACCCCCCCAGGTTTGAAGAGTAGAGCCGCGGGGAGCGATTCCTCGGCCGGAAGGGTCGCCACCCTCGCTTCGGCCAAGAGCCGCTCCTCCTGGAAGAGGTTCAGGCTCACCCCTCTCTCCCAAGGGGCGAGACTCCATGAGAGAGGGCGCTCGAGGTCAACGCTTCGCTGAAGCTTGACGGACGCGAGGACCAGGTCGCGGTCGGGGAGGAACGGTCGGGCCAGCTCGTAGAGGGAGGCAAGGACCCCCCCACCGTGGGCGATGTGCGGCCAGCCCTGGAGTTCACGGGGAAGGGTGAGCGTGCCGCTCCGCGACTCAGGGGTGGCGCGGCCAATGCCCCGCTGAATCCACTCCTCTAGGGCCGCGCCGATATGCGTCGCCTCACCGCGTTCTCGGTCGTCGGGTATCCTCATGTACCAACCGCGTACACTCCGGTGCCCTCCTCCCTCGGGCCTTGTGATGCTCGCATCTCGGCGCGGCCCGAGTGTCGCTGTGCGCTGCCCTAGGGGTCGGAGCAGTCGCGGGTATAGCCGCAGTGAGGGCAGATCAGTTTACAGTGGATCTCGTGCATCACGGCGCCGCAGACCCAGCAGCGGGGCGCATCGAAATCCGCCTGCGCGTCCCGTGATATAATCTGTTCTGTCTCCTGCATGTCGAAGGAATCGTAAGCCGATGCGTCGAAGAAATCAATTGTTCTTTCTTCTGGCTCTCCAGACCCTCCTCTCTGGCTGTGCCTCCATCACCTTGGATACCCTCCGGGCCGAGCTTCTCGACGGTCAAGGCTACCTCATTGAGACCGTTCCGTTCATTCCCCAGCGGGACTATTACTGCGGCCCGGCGTCGCTTGCCATGGTCCTCCGCTATTGGGGTGCCGATGCGGACCAGAACGCCATCGCCAGCGAGCTGTTTATCAAATCCATCAAAGGGACGCTGAATTTCGATCTGGAGTTCTATGCCCGGCGCCAGGGGTTCGAGGCCCGGAGCTTCCGGGGGAGCCTTGAGGAAATCAAGGCTCACCTCCGCCAGAATCGCCCGCTGATTGTCTTCCAGGATCTCGGTCTCGGCGCGTACGAGATCCCCCACTTCGCGGTGCTCATCGGTTATAACGAGGCGCGGGGGGAAATGATCGCCCACTCCGGGACCACTGAATACAAGGTGATGTCGCATCAGGAATTTCTCAGGACCTGGGATCGGCGCCAGCGCTGGACCCTTCTCATCACCCCGAAGACATCATGACATCGATCGCTCGCGGGGGGCATTCGGGCCACTGAGGTCATCTAATCCGGAGATCTTCTCTCGCGACTTTCTGGCGGCGGCGCTCGCCAACTTTCTCTTCTTTTCGAACATCTCCTGCTTCTTTCTCCTCCCGCTCCACATCCAGGCCCTGGGCGGGAGCGAGGCCGAGATCGGTTTCATCATGGGGATCTACAGCGCGGCCGCCGTCGTCATCCAGCCCCTGGTGGGCGGGTGGGTGGACCGCTTTGGCCGACGGCCGTTTCAGGTGGCCGGGGCCTCGCTCGTCACCTTCGCTGCCCTCGCGTTCGCGGCGGCGGAGCGATTGAGCCCGCTCTTCTCGATCCTCCGCATCCTGCAGGGGATCGGTCACGCCACCTTCTTCGTGGCGAACTTCGCCTTCGTGGCGGACCTCGTCCCGGCGGGCCGACGGGGTCAGGCCCTCGGGATCTTCGGTCTCTCCGGCCTCGTCTCGATGGCGATCTCGCCGACGCTCGGGGAGCTTCTGATCCGTGCCTTCGGCTTTCGGACCCTCTTTCTCACTGCGGCGGTCGTCGGTCTGGCCGCGTTTCTGGTCACGCTCCGGCTCAGGGAATCGGCCCGGCCGCCGCGAGGCCTGCTTCCCCGCCAGTCGCTCAACCGGCTCCTGAGCGTGGTCACGCTCACGCTCCTGCCCCTCCTCCTGGGGGGCAGCTTCGGCGTGAGCCACGGCACCTTGTTCACGTTCGTTCCGACCTACGGCAAGGCGCTGGGCATCCCCTCACTCGCCCTCTTCTACGTGAGCTACACGCTCTGCGCGCTCCTCGTCCGCACGGTGGGCGGCCGCCTGGTGGACCGACTCGGCCCGCGTACCATCCTGGTTCCCACGTTCGGGCTCATTGCGCTGGCCGGGGCGCTCCTCGCCTCACTCTCCTGGTTCTCCGGCGCAGCGAGCGCCGCGGGTCTCGTCCTGGTCGGCGCGCTCGCCGGGACGGCGCACGGGTTCGTCTATCCGGCGCTGACCGTCCACCTCATGACGCTCGCCTCCGAGGCCCAGCGGGGCGCGATCCTGGGGTGGTTTGGAGCTGTTACGATCTTCGGGAGCGGCGCGGGCGCGATCGTCTTCGGGTACGTCGCGCAGGCGTTAGGCTACCCGATCATGTTCCTCTTGCTGGCCGCCTTCCTCGGGTCGAGCGCGACCCTGGCCCTCCGTCTCGACCGATGAAATGGTGGGGGAATTCTGTTGGACTGCTTGTTGGGCCAAAGTCTGCACGTTACTGTCAGACTTTTCGATGACCATAGTCGCGCCGTGCCGAGAAGCGAGCAGATCGAGGCCCGAGG
>JACOUJ010000434.1 GCA_016177865.1 Candidatus Rokuibacteriota bacterium | reverse complement strand
CTACACGCGGGCTCGGGCGGAGGGGGTGGGCGTCCGATGCGAGGTCGGGCTGATGGAGCGTGGTGAGCGCGTGCTGATCCTCATCGTCGGTTCCCTCGCGGACATCCTCCCGATCGCCCTCTGGCTTCTGGCTCCTCTGGTCAATTGGACAGCGTTTCAGCGGATCTACCACACCTGGCGGGTGACTCATCAGGTGGAATCCCAGCGCTGATTGCCCGCGGCCGGTGACTCGTCCGCTCGCCCTCTGGCCTCGGGCCTTGCATCCGACCCCTCCTCGCGCCGGCCAGGAGTTCACTGAAGGACCGTCCTTGGCGGATCTGAGAAAGATCGGATAGACTATCTCTGATGAGGCCCCGGGTGGTTCTTGTCCTTCTGGCATGGGTGCTGGCGGTCGCAGACGTGGCCCAGGCCTCCCCGCCACGACTCAGTCCTGAAGCGGCCCAGGCGTATCGCGAGGCCCGCCAGGCCCTGGCCCGTGGAGACTACGCCCAGGCCCAGACGGGGTTCCGGAATCTCTTGGGGATCACGCCTCTCCTTGGGGATTACGTCCAATATTACTTTGCAGAAAGCCTCCTCCGAGGCGGGGCGGTGGTCGAGGCCCGTCAGGAGTTTCAGGTGATTCTCGATCAGCATGCTGGCAGCCGCTGGGTGCCGACGGCGCTCCTCAAAGTGGCCGAGCTCTCGGCTCCCAAAGAGGCGGAGGGGTTTTACCGTCGCTATCTAGAGCGCTTCCCCGAAGAGGTTCCTCGAGTCCGTCTCAAGCTGGGCGAGGCGATTGAAGCCCAGGGTCGCCTTGCCGAGGCGGCCCAGCTTGCCCGCCAGCTTTGGCTGGAGCATCCTGCCGCCCCCGAGGCTGAACGAGCCAAGGAGCAGTGGGATAGGCTGGTCGCAAAGGGAGTGGTGCTTTCCCCTCTGACCCTTGAGGAGCAGCTTGCTCGCGCTCGGCGACTCGAGGCGGCCGCACAGTGGGCGGCAGCGGTCCGGACCTACGAAGAGCTCACCCGGGGGCGGGCATCATCCCCCGAGCTTCTCCATCGGCTCGGATTGGCCCTGGGGCAGCTTCGCCGATGGGAGGAGGGGATTCTCCGCATTCGCCAGGCCCTCGAGGCCTCCCCTGCTTCCCTCTCGCTCCGTCAGACCCTTCGCCTCGATCAGGGGAAGTTTTTGGGACGATTGGGGCGCTACCCCGAGGCTCTCGCCGTTCTGGAGGAGCTCACCAAGGCCGATCCCTTCGTGTTAGGTGGCGAACCCCTTCTTCTCCTCGGGCGCTACCAGGAGGAGCTGGCCCAGCCGGCCCAAGCCCTTGCGACGTATGCGCGGGTCATTCAAGATCCCCGGGGCGCGCCACAGCGGCCGTCGGCGTTGTTGGCCACAGCCTGGATCCACTATCGCCAATCTGCCTGGGCGTCCGCCAAGGCAACGTTTCAAGCGCTTGCCGAGTGGTCGGATGCTCCTTGGATCATGAAGCTCACGGGGGTCTACTGGCTCGGACGGAGCGCCGGGGCCGGCGGTCAGGAGGCCGCGGCTCAGTCGGCCTTTCGTCGGGTGATGGAGCTGGCGCCCCGAAGTTACTACGGGATCCTGGCCGGGCGGCGGCTCAAGGCGGTTGAGGTGAGTAGCGTGAAGGCTGCTCCGGTCGCCCTTCCCCAATCTCCGGAAACCCTCCTGGAACACGATCTGCATTTTCTCAAGGGGCGGGAGCTCCACTCGCTCGGCTTCGCCGATGACGCCCTCGCCGAGCTGGACCTCGTCCGGAAGGGGGCGGGAGCGGACCGCGACCGGCTCTACGCCCTCTCTCTCTTTTATTACGACATCCAGGAGCCGGGCCGAGCCCTTCCCCTCCTCCGCCGCCACTTCGGCCGAGTGGGCCAGACTCCGCCCCCGGGGTTGCCCTTGACGTTCTGGCGCGCCCTGTACCCGTTAGGCTACTCGGCCGAGGTAGAGGGTGAAGCCTGGCGGAACGGCCTCGAACCTGCCTTCGTCGCCGCCGTGATCCGAGAGGAATCGAGTTATGACCCGAAGACCCTCTCTCCGGTCGGGGCCCGTGGGCTCATGCAGCTCATGCCCGACACGGCCCGACTGGTCGCGCGCGAGATCGGCGAGGCGTACAACTCCGATCCCGCGACCCTCCACGAAGTTCGCTTGAACATCCGGCTTGGGACTCGCTACCTGGCGACGCTCATGACGCAGTTCGGCGAGCCGGCGCTGGTCGCGGCTGGATATAATGCGGGGCCTCACCGGGTGGTTCGGTGGTGGGGGGGCCGCCGGAATGACGACCTCGAGGAGTGGATCGAGGCGATCCCCTTCGACGAGACGCGGGCCTTCGTCAAGCGGGTGCTGACGAGCTGGGAAGAATACCGACGGCTGTCTCAGACATCGCCGATCGCTCCCTGATCAGGGGGGACCAAAGAGCCGCTCGGCGTTCAGCGAGCCAATTCGCTCGGCGACGTCACGTGGAAGCTGGCGGAGCCACGCGCGAACCCGATTGAGGATTTCTGGAAGGCTCTCCCACTGACTGTTGGTCCAGGTGTCGGTCCCGACCATCAGACGGTCGGAGTGACGGAGGAACGGATCTCGCCAGGCAGGGTCGAGCCGGCCCTCCGGTGCCACGTCAGAGCGGAGGGCGAGCTCGACCCGGAGGGTGGGATAGCGGTCGAGCAGCCGTCCCACGGCCTCCGGGCCCGAGGACATCCCGGCGTGAGCCCAGAGGACGTTGACGCGAGGATCAAGGCGGAGCAGCTCCTCCACCGCCGTCTCATCGGCGTGGGCATGAAGGAAAAGATTGTGGCGGGCGGCCAGGGCCACGGTTCCCCGGACGACCGGTGACCCGGCCTCGCCGACGGAGAGGCCCGGAAGCGTCGTCGGCATATATAGTATCGTCCCTTCATACAAGGGCGGCATGAATTCCGAGCCTATACTGAACAATACCGGTATCGTCAAAATAACCAGGCATACCAGAACAAGGATCGTGATCTTGCGGTGCGCAAACGTCCAGCCGAGT
>JACOUJ010000433.1 GCA_016177865.1 Candidatus Rokuibacteriota bacterium | reverse complement strand
GTGTCTCCTGGTTTGGCCGCCACGACGGATGAGTCCCGACTCTGAATCTGGCTTCCCGCTTCGGAGTGAATGGCTCGCACGGTGTAGTAGTACGTGGTTTCGTTCTCCACGGCCAGGTCGAGGAATTCTGGGTTCGTCAAGGGCTCGGGGCTGAGTGGGCGGCCCCGCGGCGCATCGGGGCTCGTCGTTCGAAACACGTGATAGCTCAGACGCCCGACGACTGGAGAGCCGTCTTCATTCCGCCCGGGGGGCTGCCAGGCGAGGCGAATCCGCCCGTCCCCCGCCTCGGCGCGGACATTGATCGGGGCCATTGGGGCGGCCAAGAGGTTCACCGCGATTCGGTTGGACGGTGGACTCGCGCGCCGGTCGGCATCCACGGCCGTGACAACATACGCATAGCGGCGCCCGGTCTCCAGCCCCGAACCGTCCACAAACTGACCTCGGCGCCCCTCGACTCGAACCTCCGGACCCTCCTTCTTGAGTTCGATGACGGCGATCCGCTCAAACCCAACGACCCGTTGACCGTCTCCGACAGCGGGGCGGGATTCGACTCCCGGAGGCTCCTCCCGGCGGAAGATATGAATGGCGCTGAGGTCCCGGAGGGGGGTCTTGTCTGCACGCTCCTTCGGGTTGGTCCAGGTCAACGTGGCCTGGCGCCCTTGGACTTCCACCGAGAGGTCCTGCACGGCCGCAGGGAGCCGGCGCTCGGGCGGGATGGGCGGCCCTTTCTTCCCGCAGGCCAAGATGAGGATGGCGACGCCCACGAGGCTGAAGAGAATCCTCAGTCTCACGAGCCCGGTTCCACCACGGCTCGCGCGTGAGCCAAGGCTGTGGCCACGGCCTCAGGGGCAGTCCCTCCCGGGAGGGCCCGCGCCTCGAGCGAGGCCTCCACGGTGATGCGCGCGTAGACCTCCTCGTCGAAGAGCGGGGAAAATCGCGTGAGGTCAGCCAGGGGAAGCTCGTCGAGACGTTTCCCCTGCTCGATCGCGAAGCGGACCACGCGCCCGACACACTCATGGGCCTCACGAAAGGGGAGCCCCTTGCCGACCAGGTAATCGGCCATGTCGGTGGCGGTCACATACTGCTCCCCCGCGGTTTGGCGGAGCCGCCCCACATCAAAACGGAGGTCCACGATGAGCGGCGCCAGCACGCCAAGACTTCCCCGGAGCGTCTCCACCGTGTCGAAGAGCGGTTCCTTGTCTTCCTGGAGATCCCGGTTGTACGCGAGGGGGAGCCCCTTCATGACCGCGAGCAGCCCCACCAGATGCCCGTAGATGCGCCCCGCCTTCCCACGGAGCAACTCCGCCACGTCCGGGTTCTTCTTCTGGGGCATCAGGCTCGACCCGGTCGCGAAGGCGTCGGGAAGCTCGACGAAGCCGAACTCCGCGGTGGACCAGAGGCAAAGTTCTCCGGCCAGTCGGCTCACGTGGGTTGCCAGGATGGCCGCGTGGGCGAGAAACTCCAGAATGAAGTCGCGGTCGCTCACCGCGTCCATGGAGTTTTCAGAGATGCGTGTGAAGCCCAGGAGCTTCGCGAGGGACAGCCGGTCAATGGGGTATGCGCTCCCCGCCAGGGCCCCAGAGCCAAGCGGAAGCAGATCCACGCGGCCGAGCCCCTCCCGGAGACGCTCCCGGTCGCGCTGGAACATGAAGACGTACGCCAACAGGTGATGGGCCAAAAGTACCGGCTGAGCCCGCTGGAGATGGGTGTAGCCGGGCATGGGGCAGTCGCGGTGTTCCTCCGCCCTCTGAACAAGCGCGGCCTGCACGATCCGGACCTCCTCTCGGATGGCTCGGATCTCATCCCGGAGGTAGAGGCGGACATCGAGGACCACCTGGTCGTTCCTGGAGCGACCCGTGTGGAGTTTTCCCCCGACCTCCCCGATCTTTTCGATGAGGCGGCGCTCGATGTTCATATGGATGTCTTCCAGCTCGATTCGATAGGGAAACGTCCCCTGCTCGAACTCCCCGCGGATCTCGCCGAGCCCCCTGAGAATCGCCTGGACCTCGGCCTCAGTCAAGACGTGGGCCTGACCCAGGGCCCGAGCCCACGCCTCCGAGCCCTGAAGGTCGTACGGCCAGAGGCGGTAATCAAACGGCAGGGAAGCAGTGAAGCGCTCGGCGGCTGGATGGGTGGGATCGCCGAAACGCCCACCCCACGGTTTATCGGCCATGAGTGAGCCCCGGAAGCCCATTGTCCATGTCTATTTCGGCTTCGCGGGTCCGTCCCTCCGGACACTGTCCTGGCTCGGCCTCTGGGTGCAGGAGGCGGGCGATCTCGGCCATGATCCGGCGGGTGACCTCCTCTCGAACCGGCTGAGTCACCCGCCGCTCTCGTCGGTAACGGCCGAAGTAGAGGGGCTCCCCAAATCGAACCTTGAGAGGGTGTGGCCGGGGGAGATAAAAGACCCCGCTATCCATGGACTGGTAAGTGCCGAAGATCGCGGTGGGAACCACGGGAACCCCGGCTCGAAGGGCGATGAACGCGACGCCGGGCTGGCCGCGAACCAGTCGGCCTTCAAGGCTGAAGGGGCCCTCGGGAAAAATCCCGACCACCTCTCCGGCCTGGAGCGCCTGGAGCGTTCGTTTGATGGCCCCCGGATCCGGGCGCTCCAGATTGATCGGGATGGAGCCCACGTGGCGGTGAAATGCAGGGTGGAGTCGCGTCGCATGATAGACCCTCGGCATCACCAGAAAAACAATCTTCCGGGAAAGCGCGGCACCGAGAACCACGCCATCCAGATAATTACTGTGGTTGGCCGCGATCAGGACCGGGCCGGAGGTCGGGACCTTCTCGATCCCTTCCACATGGAAGCCGAAGACCGATCGGAGAACGGGACGGACCACGCTACGGAGGAGGGCGTAAATGGGAGGCAGTGGTTCTGCGGCCCCGTTTTGCTGGGGGAAGAATGCCTTTCGAACATACCGAGGCTGCGACTCTTCGGCTCGCATCGCCAGTCGGTTATATCACCTTGCCCTATTTCAGGCAAGGTCCTCCTGGAGTGCGACGGCCTATCGCCCGCCGCGATAGCGGGCCACGGCCGCCGCGTGCTGTGACCAGGTGCTCGAGAAATGGTGGCGAGTGCCATCCATGGAGACGAAATAGAGATAGTTCACCTTCGCAGGATTGAGAGTGGCCACGATCGAGGCCTTCCCGGGATTGCTGATGGGTGTCGGAGGGAGTCCGGGGTTGCGGTAGGTGTTATAGGGAGAGTCGACGCGGAGGTCGTCAAGCGTCAGGGCTCGATTGATCTTCCTCACGGCATACCCCACCGTCGGGTCGGCCTGGAGCGGCATATCGCGCTTGAGTCGGTTCCAGAACACGGCCGAGATCAACGGGCGCTCCTCTCCGAGCACCGCCTCCTTCTCGATGATGGAGGCCAAGGTCAGAAGCTCGTGAACAGAGACCTTGAGGTCATCGGCCTGGGCGAGGAGGTCGGGGGTCAGGACCTCCCAGAGGCGATGGACCATCTTCACGAGAATCTCCTCGACCCGCATCCCCTTGAAGAGGTGGTAGGTATCGGGGAAGAGATAGCCTTCGATGCTATTTGCTGGAATTCCCAGGCGCCACAGGAAGCCAGGATCGTGGGCCAGGCGGAAGACGTCCGCCCGTGTCGCCAGGCCCTCCTCCTCGAGGCGTTCGCCCGCTTCCCTGAGGGTGAACCCCTCGGCGAAGGTGATGATCCTGGGCCGGAACCGCCCCTCCTCGATGTGCCGGACAACGGTCACGAGAGAGGCCCCTTTGGGGAACTCGTATTCCCCGGCCCTAAGCGCCCGTGCGCTTCCCCGAAGAAGGGTCAGGACGACAAAGGTGAGCGGACCCCGGATGACTTCCGAATCGCGGAGGAGCCGAGCCATCCCATAGAGTCCTATGGCAGGAGGGATCTCCACGACCCGGGATCCGGCCTGGAGGGCCGCGGTGGGGACGAAGGTCTGAAAACCACCGATCAGGGAGATGACGAGAAGAGCGATGGCCAAGACCAGAAGCGAGACCCGCCTCTTCCGACCGCTGGGCTTCTCCCCCGGCGAAACCTCGGGGCTAGGAGGGTTCAGCTCATCCATTTCGTTTGCGCTCAAGATAGCCCTGGAGGATGAGGACGGCGGCAAGACGGTCCCGAACGGCTTTCCGCTGGGCCCGGCGCACCCCTCCTTCAAGAAGGGCTCGCTCGGCCGCCACAGTGGTCAGCCGCTCGTCCCACGTGGTCACCGGGATGCCGAGGGCCGTCCTCAAAGCCTCGACAAAGGCCAGGACCTTCTCAGCCTGGGGCCCGGGACGACCATCCAAGCGAAGGGGGAGGCCAACCACCACCTCGCCCACCCCCTCCTCAGACACGAGCAGAGAGAGTGCCTCCAGGTCATGCCGGAGGCCTTTACGCTGGAGGGTCGGACGCCCCTGGGCCGTGAGCCCAAGGTCGTCGCTCAGGGCAAGGCCGATGGTCCGATCCCCTACGTCTAGCGCCAGGATTCGAGGTGAATTCTCTGAAATAATACGATATTTTACGATGAATAGGGGGGGGTGTCAACTCAGCGTGGGGAGACAGGGGCCGGCCTAAGGCCGGGGAACCAGCGGGTCAGGAACGACCCGTCTTGCACCATCGTCTCCTCTCGAACGGCCCCCGTGGAGACGAGGCCGATCTCCCGTCCGGTGAGTTCAGTCAGACGATCCATATAGTCCCGGGCCTTGGCGGGAAGGTCATCCACGTGGCGGAGTCCCGCCGTGGAGGACTGCCATCCCGGCCACTCCTCATAGACCGGCTCGGCCGCGGCCAACACCCGGTCCCCCAGGGGGAAGTCGTGAAGGATCGCCTGACGGTAGCGATAGCCCACGGCAATTCGGATTGTGGGAAACGGATCAAGGACATCGAGCTTCGTCAGGGCCAGCGTGTCCAATCCATTGATGCGGACTGCGTGACGCAAGACCACGGCATCAATCCACCCGCACCGACGAGGACGCCCGGTGGTAGCTCCGTACTCACTCCCCCGGCTCCGGAGGAGGTCGCCCAGTTCACCCTTCACCTCCGTCGGGAAGGGCCCTTCACCGACGCGAGTCGTGTAGGCTTTGGCCACGCCCAGGACCCCATGAATTTTCGTCGGGGGCACCCCGGTCCCCGTCGAGGCCCCTCCCGCCGTGGTGTTCGAGGCGGTGATGTACGGGTACGTGCCGTGATCGATATCGAGCATGGTCCCCTGAGCTCCCTCGAAGAGAATGGGGGCTTCGCGCTCAATCGCCTCGTTGAGGAGGAGGGTGGTGTCGCAGAGATATGGGGCAAGGGCCTCCCCGTAGCGGAGGTACGCAGGCAGGATCTCTTCCATCCGAACCGGGGCGACGGCGTACACCGCCTGGAGGATCGCGTTCTTGATCCTGAGATTGGCCTCGAGCTTTTCACGAAAGAGCGCTTCGTCGAGCAGGTCCCCTGTTCGAATCCCGACGCGGGCGGCCTTATCCGTATAGGCCGGTCCAACCCCGCGCGATGTGGTCCCGATCCGCCGGCTCCCCCGGTGTCTCTCGTCGGCTTCGTCCAGGAGCCGGTGATAAGGCAGAATCAGGTGGGCATTATTTGAGATGAAGAGGCGGCCCTGGAGAGGGATGCCGCGCTCAGCAAGCTCTCTCATTTCTTCCAGGAGCGAGGCGGGATCTACGACGACCCCGCAGGCAATGACGCCGCGCTTCCCCGGACGGAGAATCCCCGAGGGAATCGAATGAAGGATGAACTTCTCTTTTCCGATCACGACCGTGTGCCCTGCGTTGTTCCCCCCTTGGTAGCGAACGATCAGCTCCACGAAGGGCGTGAGGACATCGACCACCTTCCCCTTCCCCTCATCCCCCCACTGGGCTCCGACCACCACGATGTTAGCCATGAGATTTTCCCTGGGGGGCGGCCGCGGGGAAGGCGGCCAAGGGATCTTCCAAGATAACCGAGAGGAGATGCTGCCGCTCCGTGCCCGCGCGGAGGTCCAGGGCCAACACTTCCTCACGCCGGCGTTCGGGTGCTCCCAGGACCAAGATCGTCCCGGCTCGAAGCCCTCTGGCGTACTCGATGGAGTCCTCCAGGCCGCGGGTGATGATATCGCGGGCCACGGCGAAACCCAGGGCCCGGAGACGGCGGGAGAGGGACAGCGCCACGGTCTTATCCGGCGTGAAGTCAATGATGTAGAAGTCCGGCCCCGCCAACGGGATCGAGACCTGCTGGGCCTCCATGGCCAGGAGCAGGCGGCCCACATCGAAGGCGAAGCCGGTGGCCGGAAGCGGAGCCCCGAAGCGGGCGAGCAGGTGATCGTAGCGGCCGCCACCGCATACCTCGGCCCCCAGGCCGGCCACGTACCCTTCGAAATTCACCCCGGAGTAGTAGTCGAATCCTCGGACCTCCCCGAGATCCACGATCACCGAGTCGGCAAGACCATAGACCGTGAGAAGACGG
Source organism: Candidatus Rokuibacteriota bacterium (assembly GCA_016177865.1). Lineage (GTDB taxonomy): Bacteria > Methylomirabilota > Methylomirabilia > Rokubacteriales > JACOUJ01 > JACOUJ01. The sequence goes on along the minus strand of JACOUJ010000433.1, from coordinate 4,792 downwards.
TGGACCTCAGCCAGATTGGCAAGGGCCCGCTCCGATCGCGGGTTCGAGATCAGCCGGCCGGCTCGCTCCACGACATCGGCTCGGCCGTAGAGCGTGGGCAGGGCGCGGAGCAGTTCCTCGGTGGCGGCGGGCGGCGCCATCTCCTGAAGGAGGCGGTCCAGCTCCGAGGCATCCTTCTTCCGCAGGGCCTGCTGGAGCTCCCGGGCTGCTCCCCGATCCACTTTCAGCTCCTCGAGAAGCCCTCGGAAGAAGTCGGCATGCCCCACGTTGACTTGAAAGGCCGAGAGGCCGAGCGCCTGGAGCCCCTCGATGGCCATGGCGATCATCTCGGCGTCGGCCTCGGGTTTTTCCAGACCGACAAGCTCCACCCCGGCCTGGTAGAACTCACGGTGGCGCCCCACGCGGGGCTCGTGGTAGCGAAAGACATTCGTGACGTAGGCCAGGCGGAGGGGCATGGGCTCCCCTCGGAGCCGGGTCGCGACGATGCGGGCGACCTGCGGCGTGACGTCCGCCCTCAGCGCGAGCGTCCGCCCCGTTTCCCGGTCCACGAACTTGAACATCTCCTCCTGAAGCTCCTCGTCGGTTCCCACGGCAAGGACATCGAAATACTCGTAGGCGGGGGTCACGATCTCCCGGAATCCCCACAGACGGAAGACGCCGAGCAGGCGCTCCTCAACATAGCGCTTCCGAAACGCCTCCTCGGGGAGGTAGAGCTTGACCCCCTTGGGAAGCTGCGCCGACGGCCGACGACTCATCGGAGATCGCCCCACGGCATTGAGAGTTTGGGACTGGGAAGCGTCATGGAGACCTCGACAAAACCCCCGATATTGTAAAGGAGCAGGGCGAGAAAAGCCAGAAGATGCTAGGAGATCACAACGAGCGGGATGCCGAAAGACTTGGTCGCGGCATGGCCGACCTCACGGAGGGACCCTCGCTCGTTCGAGCGCGGGCTTTGCCCGACCGCCTCACGGCGGGTGCCCGCAAAGGTACGCTCGCTCCGCTCGCAACTTCCGTGATGAGGACGCGGGGGGAGGTTCGGCCATAGGCTGGCCGGTCTAAGGCCGGCCGAGATGAATACTGGGCGTGCCCCCCTCCGAGGGATCTAGAGATGGACGAGTTTAGCCGAAACGATCGTGGGGAGGTTTTGGATCTCCTGGAGGACCGGATCCGGGACCGGGCCGTCGAGGTTCAGGATGGAGACGGCTCGGCCCCCCGGTCGCTCCCGTCCGAGCTGCATCCCGGCAATGTTGATCTGATGGCTCCCGAAGATCGTCCCGATCTGGCCGATCACCCCCGGGACGTCACGATTCGAGAAGACCAGCATCCAGCCTGCGGGCGCGGCTTCGAGGGCATAGCCGTCAATCCGGACGATCCGCGGCTCGCGCTTGTGGAAGATCGTCCCGGCGATCTCCTGAACTCCCTTGTCGGTTCGAAGCTCAGCGGTGAGGAGGCTGGCGTAGTCCTCGCTCTCCTGGGTGACGCTCTCGGTGATCTTGAGCCCGCGCTCCCGGGCCAGGTACGGGGCGTTGACGTCCGTGACCTGCCCCTCACCCAGGATCGGAGCCAAGAGCCCCTTGAGGACGCTCACGGTCAGAGGCGCGGTCGAGAGCGACGCCACCTCCCCCGCATAGGCGAGGCGCAACTCGGCCATCCGCCCATCGGCGAGCTGGCCGAGAAAGCTCCCCATCTTCTCCGCAAGCGTGAGGTACGGTTGAAGCTCCTTGAGAATCTCGGGCTCTACGGACGGGACGTTGGCGGCGTTTCTCACGATCCCGCGAATCAAAGCATCAGCGACCTGCTGGGCAATCGCGAGGGCCACCCCGGTCTGCGCCTCTTCCGTGGAGGCCCCGAGGTGCGGCGTGGTAATGACCTGAGAAAGCCCGAGCAGCGGCGAATCCCACGGCGGCTCCTTTTCAAAGACGTCCACGGCCGCCCCCGCGACTCTCCCGCTCAGGATCGCGTGAGCCAACGCCTGCTCGTTGATGACGCCTCCCCGGGCACAGTTGATCAGGCGCACCCCTGCCTTCATCCGGGCGATCTCCTCCGCCCCGATGAAGTTCCGGGTTTCCGCCGTGAGCGGGGTGTGAACCGTAATGAAGTCGGAGCGACGGAAGAGCTCCGGGAGATCCGTAAGCTCCACCCCGAGGCGCTGGGCCACCTCGGCCGCGAGGTAAGGGTCATAGGCGATGACCTGCATCCGAAGCCCGAGGGCGCGGCGCGCCACCTCCGTCCCGATCCGCCCGAGGCCGATGACGCCGAGCGTTTTTCCGTACACCTCGACCCCGACAAAGCGCTCACGCTCCCACTTCCGCTCTCGCAGGGCGCCGTGAGCCTCCGGGATCTTCCGGGCCAGGGTCAACAGGAGCGCCAGGGTGTGCTCGGCGGCGGCGATCGTGTTCGCCCCCGGGGTGTTCATAACGATGATTCCCCGCCGGCTCGCCGCGTCCACGTCAATGTTATCGACGCCGGTCCCGGCTCGCCCGACGACCCTGAGATTGTGCCCCGCTTCGATCACCCGGGCCGTCACCTTCGTCGCGCTCCGGACGATGAGGCCTTCGTACCGTCCGATCCGCTGGCAGAGCTCTTCTTCCGGGAGGGGGGGAACTACATCCACCTCGAGTCCCTCCCGGCGGAGCGCTTCCGCTCCGACCTCTTGGAGGTGATCCGTCACCAGGACGTGTTTCATCTCTCGTCAGCGAAGACCTTTTCGGCAGCGCGGAGGGCGGCCCCCAAATCCACGGGAACGCCGAATCCCTTGAGAATCATTTCCAGCGCCGCGAGGCCGGTGAGGATGTCGAAGTCCCCGACATACCCCAGGTGGGCCAGACGGAAGATCTTTCCCTTCATCTCCCCTTGTCCGCCGGCGATTGTAATGTTGTGGGCCTGGGAGTAAGCGGCCACGATGGCCTCACCATCAATCCCCGGAGGCGCGCAGATGGCGGTCACGGCCGGGGACGGCGTGGCCTTGGCGAAGAGTTCGAGTCCCAGGGCCTCCGCACCTGCCCGAGTCGCGCGGGCCAAGCGGTCGTGGCGGCGAATGACATTCGTCAGCCCCTCGGCGAGGAGGAGACGCAGGGCCTCTCTGAGACCCACGACAAGAGACACGGCAGGGGTATAGAGGACCTGATTTTTTGCTTGGATCTTCCGTTCTTCGAGGAGGTTCCAGTAGTACTTCGGGAGCCGGGCCTCCTTGGCTCGCTCCCAGCCCCGAGGACCAAGCCCGACCAACGCCAGCCCGGGGGGGAGCATCAGCCCTTTCTGAGAGCCGGTGACGACGACATCCAGACCCCACGTGTCCATCAGGAGTTCGGCGGCGGCGAGGCTCGAAACCGCATCCACCACGAGAAGCGCCTCGTGGCGGTGGGCGACCTCGGCAAAGCCTTTGATGTCCATGAGGACTCCGGTGGAAGTCTCGCTGTGCGTGCAGAAGATTGAGCGCACGCCGGGGTGAGCCCGAAGGGTCTCCTCGAGAGCTTCGGGCGTGACGGCGTGACCGTACGGGGCTTTCTGTGCGACCACGTCAAGCCCAAACGCGCGGCAGATCCCCCCCCATCGCTCGCCGAACTTCCCCGCCGCGATCGCGAGGACACGCTCCCCTGGCGAGCAGAGATTGACCACCGCGGCCTCCATTCCCCCGGTCCCCGACGCGGCCAAGAGGAGGACGTCAGAATTGGTCTGGAACAGCGTGCGCAGGTCCTTTCTGACCTCGGCAAAGATCGCCTCGAACTCCGGCGTGCGGTGATGGAGGATCGGTTGGGCCATCGCCTGGAGGACCGAAGGCGGGACCGGCGTGGGCCCCGGGGCCATCAAGTGATATTTTTTCATCGAGAGATCCTCTTCAACGGTTTCGCTCACCAAGTGAATCGATTCACACGCGGTCACTATATCGGGAGTCGTCCTCCCTGTCAAGGTCGCGCGCGTTGTTGAGGTTTGGGGGAACCCATAGTAGGCTGTGGGAAATCCTGCGAACCGTGTCTCTGCATATCAACCCTGCCGTAGTCACAAGGAGGGACACGCCCATGCGCTTTGGAAACGTTGCAATCCTCGTCACCACCCTGCTCTTCGGCACGGCAGGTCCGGCGCTCGCTCAGACCTTCATCTTTGGGGCTCAGGGGGAGCCGGTCCAGCTCGACCCCGCCATTATCACTGACGGGATTTCCTCGCGGATCACACGCCAGATCTTTGATGGTCTCGCGAAGTACAAGGGGGCGACGACCGAGGTCGGGCCGGCCCTCGCCGAGAAGTGGGAGACCTCCCGGGATGGCAAGGCCTGGACTTTCCATCTGAGGAAGAATGTGAAGTTCCACGATGGCAACCCGTGTGATGCCGCCGCGGTCGTCTGGAACTTCGAACGGTGGTGGAAAACAGCTCATCCCCAGCATGAAAACCAGGTCAAGGCCGGCCAGACCTTCGAGTACTGGGAGGCCCAGTTCGGCGGCTTCGACGAAAAGTCGATCGTTTCGAAGGTCGAGGCGATCGGCTCCCATACGGTTCGGATCACGCTCAAAGAGCCGCAGGCCCCGTTCCTCGCGAACCTCGCGATGTTCGTCTTCGACATCGCCAGCCCCAAGGCGGTGGAGAAGTGGGGCACGGAGTCCGGCAAGCACCCGGTCGGGACCGGCCCCTTCAACTTCGTCGAGTGGAAGCCGAACCAGGAGGTCGTCCTCGAGGCGAACCCAGACGCTTGGGGGGTCAAGCCGAAGGTGAAGCGAGTGGTTGTTCGAAACATCAAGGATAACTCTCAGCGACTGGCCGCCTTGAAGGCCGGCGAGATCCACGGCATGGAGGGGCT
>JACOUJ010000432.1 GCA_016177865.1 Candidatus Rokuibacteriota bacterium | reverse complement strand
GCGGCCCCCCTCAAACAACCGCTTAAGGGCGGTCAGGTCGGGAATGCGGACGACCTCTCGACTGAGGGCGATCGCGCCCGTGCTGGCCAGCCTCTTCAGGCTCCTTGAGACGTGGACGCGAACAATGCCCAGCAGTGACGCGATCTCCTCCTCCCGGAGGCAATCCCGGCGCACCAGGGTTTCCTTGCCGGCACGCTCGCCCTCCGCGAGCGCCATCTCGTAGAGGAATTTCGCGAGGCGTGCTGTTGCTGTCTTCAATGAAAGATCCTCGGCAAGCGTGACCAAGCTCTTCATTTGATCACCAGCAGTCGCCACCAACGAGAGGGCGAGCGACGAATGCTCCTGCGCAAGATGTTTCACCGTGTCGAGGTCAAGGACGCGCAGCCTGGTCGCGGTCATCGCCGTCGCGGTGACAATGTGCTTGCCGGTCTTGAAGGCAGAGGTGATACAGAAGGTGTCTCCGGGACGATCGAGCACTTCCAGGACCTGTTCGCGCCCCTCCGCGTTCGCCCGATAGCACTTCACCTTTCCGGATTCCAGGATGTAGAGACTCCGGCACGGCTCCCCCTCCATAAAGACGAGCTGATCACGCTCGAGGGACAGGGGCCGGCAGCGGGCCGCGATGGTCCCTCGCACAGCGGGAGCGAGGTCCTTAAAACACGGGGCGGCCTTCAGGAGCTCGAGCGTTCTCTCATCCGTGTCCATTCTGCTCCTCCCGGCTCCTTTCCCTTGCGGTCATCCCCCCAAGTAGAGGCGCTTGACTTCGGGATCGCGGAGGAGGTCGGGTCCGGTCCCCTGGAAGCGATTCCGTCCAAGCTCCAGGACGTAGCCGCGGTCGGCCACCGCGAGGGCCCGGGCGGCATTCTGCTCGACTATCATCATCGTGAGACCGGCCGCTTTCATCTCGACGATCTTGTCAAAAATGAGTCCGACGTTCTTCGGGGAGAGGCCCAGGGAGGGCTCATCCAAAAGAATCACCTTGGGGTCCGTCATCAGGCCGCGCGCGATGGCGAGCATCTGCTGCTCCCCCCCTGAGAGCGTCCCTGCCTTCTGCCGCGGCCGCTCCTTGAGGATCGGGAAGAGAGCGTAAACGCGGTCCAGAGCCACTCCGACCTGTTCCCGGTCAGAGATGAGATACGCTCCCATCTCGAGATTCTCCAGCACGGTCATCTGGGGAAAGACGATCCGCCCCTGGGGGACGTAGGCCAGGCCGGCGCGAAGGACCGCGTCCGGCGGCTGTCCGGTGATCTCCCGCCCGCCGAAACGGACGCGCCCGGCCCAAATTCTGACGAGCCCCACGATCGCCTTGAAGGCGGTGGACTTCCCTGCCCCGTTCGGCCCGATGATCGTCACCAGCTCGCCCTGGCGAACCTCCAGCGCAACCCCGTGGAGGATCCGAACCTTCCCGTAGCCAGCCGAAAGCTCTTCAACCGCGAGGACGGCTGTTCCGTCGGTACCCATCACTCCTCCCGCTGGCAGATATAGAGGACGTGGGGATAGGGAAGGTAGTCCACCATCAAGTGGCGGTGCACTTGAAAGCCGACTTCCTCGAGGAGTCGCTGAAGCTCGTCTGCCGACCAGTATCGGATCACTCCCCGGGAGGACATCAGACGATCCAGGAGGTACGTGAACCACCGCTTGTACCTGGGGCGCGTGTCCACCTCCTTCACGATGAGACGCCCGCCGGGTCGGAGGGCCTTCTGGAGTTGTTCGAGCAGGGGGCGAACGAATTCCTCATCGATGTGATGAACGATATCGAGCATATAGGCCGCCGCATATTCGTCGTCCGCGCGCCAGGCCGTGGCATCGCCCACCTCATAGGTCACGTTGGCGAGGCCTAGACGAACCGCGGCTCGCTTCGCCATCTCCACCCGCCGCCGACTCAAGTCCACGCCTCGGAAGCGGGCGTCGGGAAGGATCTGGGCGTAATAAAGGGAAAACAGGCCGAACCCGGAGCCGAGGTCCAGGATGGTCCCCCGCTCTGGGAGATACTGGCCGATCTCGTCGAGAAACCGCTGGCGAAGGATCCAGAACCGGACCCAACAGTAGGTTCGGATGATCCAGTCCTCGTAGGCGTGGATGACCCTAAGAATCGGTTCGCTTCGCATAGATTCGGTAGCCGGCGCCTTCCCGGTCAAGGATGTACGCCCCCTCCATCACGTCCCGGAGGGCTGGCCATTCCCGCACGCGATCATACCCCCGGTGAAGCCACGTCTCTTCAAACAGGACAATAAACGCCGGCAGCCTCCCGCGCAGGCCTTCCACAAACTCGCGCCGGAGGGACTGGATCGTTGGATGCTCCACGTCGTGATAGAAGTGGAAGTCATACAGGAAACGGGTTGGCTGCCGCACGCGGAGAAGGAAGAGGGCGTGGATTCCCCCATCGGTCGTATCCATCACCTGCACCGTGTCTCCAGGGCGCAGGTGGGGCCTGAGCGTCTCGGCCACCTCGATCGCCCTCTGACGTTTTGCCGCGTACCACGGGGCATCGGAGGCCTCGACCCCCTTCATGCCAAGGATAGTCGAGAGGAGGATGAAGGAGCCGACTGCCGCCGTCTGAACGCTTTGTGAGCCCTGGAGAAAGATTCTGTCGAGCGCGGAAGCCCCGAGGAGCGAGGCGAAGAGAGCGAGAGGGGTGAGGTGGTACTCCCATCCCTTC
>JACOUJ010000431.1 GCA_016177865.1 Candidatus Rokuibacteriota bacterium | reverse complement strand
CCGTACCTCGCCCAGATCCGCCGTGACGCGAATGCGGTCTTTTCCCTCATGGTCGGTGCGGCCTCACTCAGGTTCCCCAAGCAATATGAGAATGCGGGGCTGAAGGCGAGATTGCCTATCATCGGGGGCGGCACGAGCTACGACGAGTTCGTCCTTCCCTCAATGGGAGACGAGGCCATCGGTGCCCTCAGCCCGCTCATCTACAGCGCCGCGCTCGACACGCCGATCAACAAGCGCTTCGTCAGAGAATACCGGGCGAAGTACAAGAAGGTCCCGTCGTACTATTCGGAGACGAACTATACGGCGGCGCGCTGGATCGCAGAAGCGGCCAAGGCGGTCGGCGGTGATGTCGAGAATAAGGACAAGTTCCTTGCGGCGCTCAGGAAGGTGGAGATCCCTGATGCGCCAAGAGGACCGATCAAGCTCGACAGCTATGGCAATCCGATCCAGAACATCTACATCCGCAAGGTCGAGAAGAAGGAGGGTGAGCTTTGGAACACGGTGGTGCAAACGTACACGAACGTCTCCCAGTTCTGGAAATCCAAGCCCGAGGAGTTTCTGAAGCAGCCGGTGTATGACCGCAACTTCCCACCATGCAAGTATTGTTAACACTCGGAGGGGGCCTCGACGGCCCCCTTCCGATTGTTCATCTCGGCCTCGCGGACCCGTCCCTACGGGCACTGTCCTCGCTCGGCCTCTGGCCCCCGGTTCCCGTGGCGAAAGTTGCGAGCGGAGCGAGCGTACCTTTGCGGGCACCCGCCGTGAGGCGGGTCGGGCAAAGCCCGCGCTCGGACCGGCGTGACGGCCATCCGTGGCGCCGTGAGTGAGCCGCGAGCGGCGGCGTTGAGCCTCTCGGGAGTGACGAAGGCGTTCGAGGGGCTCCGCGCCGTAGACGGCGTGGACCTCACGGTCGCTCCCGGCGAGCGCCGCGCCATCATCGGTCCCAACGGGGCCGGGAAAACGACCCTGTTCAGCCTGATCAGCGGGGAGCAGCCGCCGACCGCAGGGCGGATCACCCTGTTCGGCCGGGACGTGACGCGCCTCGCCCCGCACCGCCGGGCGGCTCTTGGCCTCGCCCGGACCTATCAGATCACCAATCTCTTCCCTTGCCTCACCGCCCTCGAAAACTGTCTCCTCGCGGTCCAGGCGTTGAAGCCCGTCAAGCTCCACCTCCACCGCGCCCTGGATCGCTACCCGGACCTCTTCGCCCGGGCGCGCGCCGTGCTGGAGGCCGTTGGGCTCCAGGACAAGGAAGGCGAGGCCGTCCGCAACCTCTCTCACGGAGAGCAGCGCCAGCTCGAGATCGCGCTCGCCCTGTCCGGGACGCCGAAGCTGCTCCTCTTGGACGAGCCCACGGCCGGACTCTCGCCCGCCGAGTCCCACCTGATGACGGCACTATTGAAGAAGCTCGATCCCGCCATCACGCTGCTCGTCATCGAGCACGACATGGACGTGGCCTTCCAGCTCACCGACCGGATCACAGTCCTCCACTACGGCAAGGTGCTCGCCGACGGCCTCGCCCACGAGGTGAAGGCCAACCCCCTGGTCCAGGAGATCTATCTCGGCAAGCTCGAGACGAGTCGTCGGAAGAGGAGTAAGCCGTGAGGGCGATGGTCTTGAGAGAGCTGGGAGGCCCGGTCAGGCTCGAAGAGGTGCCGGTCCCGAAGATCGGCCCCAACGATGTCCTCCTTCGGGTCCGGGCGACGGGCGTCGGCCTCACAGTCGTCATCATGATCGCCGCGCCGGGCCGGGTGACGGCCTATCCCCGGATCCCCGGCCACGAGGTTGCGGGCGAGGTCGTGGAGGTGGGCTCCGAGGTGGTGACCGCCAAGCCCGGCGACCGGGTCACCTGTCACTTCTACCTTACCTGCAAGGTCTGCCCGTACTGCCGGAGCGGCCGCGAGACGCTCTGCCCAGAATTCCGCGGCTACGTGGGGATGGCGTGCGACGGCGGCTACGCGGAGTACATGGCGATCCCCGCCGTCAATCTCTGCCCGATCCCGGCCGGGGTCTCGGACCTCGAGGCGGCGATCGCGGCGGACGCCATCTGCACGCCGCTCCACGCCTGCCGGGAGGAGGCCCGGGTCGGGCCTGGCGATCATGTCCTGATCGTCGGCGCGGGAGGCGGCGTGGGAATCCACGCCGTTCAGATGGCCAAGCTCTGCGGCGGTTACGTCCTGGCGGCCGATGTCGGCGATGCCAAGCTGGAGATGGCGCAGGCGATGGGCGCGGATGAAGTGATCGATGCGCGTCGGGAGGAGCTGTCAAGACAGGTTTTCGCCAGGACGGACGGCCGGGGGGTGGATGCGGCGATCGACATCGTGGCATCCAGTGAGACCCTGGAGGCGTGTGTTCGTTCTCTCGCCCGGGCCGGCCGGCTCGTCATCATCGGGAACCGGCCCAAGGAGGTCTTCGGCGCCGATCCGACCTTCCGCGTGGACCCGCAGCTCATGCTGAACCGGATGCTGGAGATCCACGGCTCCCGCTACGTCTCGCTGGCCGAGCTTGCCCAGACGCTCGAGCTGCTCCGGCAGCGCCGAATCAAGGCGATCGTGACGCGGACCTTCCCGCTCCAGGGCGCCGAAGAGGCCCACCAGCTCCTGCGCATGAACGCGCTCGTCGGTCGGGCCGCGCTGATTCAGGACGCGTGATGCTCGAGGTCAAGGATATTCATACCTATTACGGGAACAGCTACGTCCTCCAGGGAATCTCGCTCAAGGTAGAGAACGGCCAGATCGTGGGCATCCTGGGGCGGAACGGCATGGGGAAGACGACGCTGATCCGCTCCATCATCGGCTTCACGCCGCCGCGTCAGGGGCAGGTGCTGTTCAAAGGGCATGACATCACCGCGTGGCCCTCGAACCGGAAGGTCGCGTTCGGGCTCGGGCTAGTGCCCCAGGGGCGGCGCGTCTTCTCCTCGCTGAGCGGGGCCGAGAACCTCGCCGTCGCCGCCAAGAGGAACGGCGGCGCCTGGACTGTCGAGAGCGTGATGGACCTCTTTCCCCGTCTCAGGGAGCGGGCATCGAGTCGCGCCGGCAAGCTCTCGGGGGGCGAGCAGCAGATGCTGGCGATCGCGCGCGCGCTCATGACCAACCCCGAGCTTCTTCTG
>JACOUJ010000368.1 GCA_016177865.1 Candidatus Rokuibacteriota bacterium | reverse complement strand
GGGCGCAACTGGCTTTATCCGAAGGCCGAGCGCGCGCGAAGCTCTAAAGACGCCGGCTCGAAATTTCGGTCGCTCCAAGAGACCTCCCGCCCAGCTCAGTGGCACGGGCGCCTTGAGGCGGAGAGCGCGGGCTAAATCGAGGATCAAGGCGGCCAAGTGATGCTGAGCAGTCCGGACGATGGCGCGCGCTCGGGGGTCTCCTCGCTCCGCTTGGCGGAGAACCCGCGCCGCGTGTGTGGCAATTCGGGCGACAGCGTCGGGTGAACGAAGTGTCTCCCGAAGACCCGATGCCTCCCCTCGGCGCGTCCTGAGATACTCACGGCCGATCCAGAACGCCGACCCCTCGTCCCCCAGGAGCGGGCCGAGGCCACCGCGGCGAACCCAGCGTCCTGTCCCGTCTCGCCCGAGGGCGATGGAGCCAGTGCCCGCCAGAAGGAGGACCCCCGGCCGAGATCCGAGCGCGCCAAGGTAGGCGGCCTCCACATCGGCAATGACGCGGACCCGGACGGCGAGCCTTCGAAGACGGCGCGCCTGGCGCTCGCGCTCGGAGCGAACCCAGACGCCACGAGCGGCGACGACGAGACCGCCCACGCCGGACGACCGGAGCCCCCACCGATGCCACCGCCTCCGAAGCAACCGAGGAAGCTCCGCAAGAGGCGGCGCCTTCCCCCGCCACGATCTCAGCCGCCGGCCATCGGCCCGGAGCGCCACGACCCGAAGCCACGTCCCCCCGAGATCCACACCGACCACCACCTTCATGCCACCCCTCTCAGTCGGGTCCGAGTCCGGAGCACCTCAGCAGCTCGGGCCAGGGCGACCCGAATCAGAGTACAAACCCTTTTCATGCGCCCGGCTCACGTCCGCCACGCTATGATGGCAGCCGATGGCGCCATGGTTCTCAGGGCCGAGCCCGCTCACCTGGCCGGACTACGCCCTTCTCGCTCTTGCCCTCGTCCTGCTGGTCCTCCTCGGTCTCCGCTTCAGCTCCGAGCAACGCTCCACCCGCGACTTCTTCCTGGCTCAGCGCCGCGTCCCCGCCTGGGCGGCGTGCCTCTCGTTCGTGGCGACCGAAGTGAGCGCCGTCACGATCATCTCAGTCCCCGCCACCGCTTACAGCGAGAACTGGGAGTACGCCCAGTTCTTCGTCGGCTCCGCCCTGGCCCGCTTCGCCCTCGCAGCCCTTTTCATCCCGGCCTTTTACCGCTACGACTGTACCACCATCTACGAGTTCCTCGGCCATCGCTTCGGCCGGGCGACGCAGGTGGCAGGCTCGGTGCTGTTTTTTGTCACGCGTCTCTTGGGCTCCGGCGTCCGTCTCATGGCCGCGGCGCTGGCGGTCTCGATCCTCGCCGGCTGGGGGATCATCCCCACCATTCTTCTCTTCACCGTGGTGAGCATCGCCTACATCGCGTCGGGCGGTGTGAAGGCCGTGATCTGGACCAATGTCTTTCAGGCGGGAATGTTCATCCTGGCGGGCTTCGCCGCCTTCATCTTCATCGCGACACAGATCGACGGGGGGCTCGGCGCGATTCTCAGCATCGCGGGAGACGCCGGGCGGCTTCACCTCGTCAACTGGGGGCCGGCCCCGGGCGATCCGGGCTTCTGGGCAAGGATCCTCGCGGACCCCAACATTGTCTGGTTGGCGCTCCTCAATGGCTTGGTGGGATCTATGGCTGCCTTCGGCACCGATCACGACTTGATGCAGCGGCTCCTGACGGTAGAGACCCGCCAGCAGAGTCAGCGAACCCTGGCCCTCACCCCACTCTGGAGCGGGCTGGTGCTCCTCCTGTATCTCGGGATCGGCGCGGGGCTCTTCACCTTCTACGCTCAGCACCCCGGACTGCCTGTCTCACGCCCCGATGCCATCTTCCCGCATTTCATCGGACACGTGATGCCGGCCATCCTACGCGGCCTCATGCTGACCGCCATCGTCATGGCGAGCATTGATTCGCCACTCGGCTCCCTGTCCGCCTCCTTCGTCACCGACCTCTACCGGCCGTCTCGGCACGGCAGGACGGAGCGGCATTATCTTTGGGTCTCTCGTCTGGCTGTGGTCGGATTTGGGAGCATCCTCGCGCTTCTCGCCTACGGATTCAGCTTCTTCGAAAAGATCCTCTGGCTGGCCTTCAAGATTGGCGGGGTGACATTCGGCTCGCTCCTCGGCGTCTTCCTCCTCGGGCTCTTGACCCGCCGGCCGGCCAATCGCGCGAACGTTGTCGCGATGACCCTGATGGCGCTCGGAAATCTGTTCCTCCTGATCCTTTCGGAGACCAAGGTCTTCCCCCTGGCCTGGAGCTGGCTCATCCTCTGGGGCACCGCGGGAACGTTTATGTTGGCGTGGTGGCTCGGGCCGCTCCTGGACCGTGGTCTTGCTGCGAGGGCTCGTTAGCTCGCGGTCATCAAACGTTCGATCACGGCCTCGATCTGGCAGATCCGGAATCCGTACGCTGTCACGCCGAGAACCCCCGGCGCCAGGAAATCCGCGTCGTACGGGTCGCGGAGGAGGACGACGGCCAGGGAGTGAGCACTCTC
>JACOUJ010000367.1 GCA_016177865.1 Candidatus Rokuibacteriota bacterium | reverse complement strand
GGCGGCGCTGCCCCTCGGCCTCTCGCGGGATCGCCGGGGGATGGATGCGTGGAGGCGCGCGATATCGACAGCTTGTGAGTGCCTGGCCCTGGCAGCGCCCTTGCTGTCATGATTGAGGGACGTTGTCCCCGTTTTCGGTGCGCCGCGCGGCAGCGCGGATCGGAGGAGCAGAGCAGCCATGGAAGGCATCGACTGGAACCCGAGGAGCGTCATCGGCCGTGGCCTGCGAGGACGCGCCGCGCTCGCGCTGATCGGATTGATCACGATCGCCAGCGGATGCGGCACGGCCTGGGGGCAAGAACGGGCTTGGGAGTGGGGCTGGACAATGCATCCGATGCCGTGGATGTGGGGAGCCTGGGGGCTCGGGATGATGGTCATGATGCTCGTGTTCTGGGGCCTCGTGATCACGGGCGTCGTGCTCGCTATCCGGTGGCTCACGACGACCGGCCCCGGCGCGACGCGGGATCGCGCGCTCGAGATTCTCCGCGAGCGCTACGCGAGAGGCGAGATCAACAAGGAGGAGTTCGAGTCGAAGCGACGCGACCTCCGCTGACATCAACGACCGAGAGGAAGGAGATTCGATCATGAAACGCGCTTTCGTCTTCGCGCTGACTGCTGCGCTCGTCCTCGTCGCCGCCGCGACGGTCTTCGCCCAGGCCGCGCCGGCGGCGGGCTCCCCGCCCGGGCCGGGTGGTCCCGGCGGCATGATCCCCGTGGCGATGTGCCACGAGATGATGCACCGCGGGATGATGGGTGGCGGCATGGCCGGCGGAATGATGGGTGGAGGTCCGATGGGTGGCGGGATGATGGGGATGCCGATGATGGGCGGCGGCATGATGCGCGGGGGCATGATGGGCGGCGGCGCCAGCATGGACCCGAAGATGATGGGGCAGATGATGGAGATGCGCGCCGACATGATGAAGGCGATGGCCGACGTCATGCTCAAGCACGCGCGCCGACTGCAGGAGGCTCCCGCGAAGTGATTTTCCCGTAGGGCGGGGGCTCGTCCCCCGCCTTACCGGTGCAGGTCAGCGGGGCGGCGGGGCGACGGCCGGCATTCGTACCCGCCACCACATGTTCAGCACGAAGAGGCCGGCTCCCGCGACTTGGCCGAGGCCGCCAAGCGCGGTGACCCACCGGAGCCACGGCAGCGCGAAGAGCGGGGCCGACAGCTCGGCGGCGGCGCGGACGACGGTGGAGACGGTCATGACCCAGTACACCGTCTCCGCAAGCTCGGGACGGTAGCGCTGGTCATCTCGGGCCGGGCGCGGAAACATCCACGTCGCCACGCCCATCACGATCATCAGCATGAAGCCCACGAGCAGCAGATGGACGTGGGCGGTGACGACCAATCGCGGGGGGTAGGCGCTCATCGACTGGCTCACGGTGACGTAGGCGCCGAGCCCGAGCCCCGCGAGCAGGAACACGAAGCTGGTCTTGACGTAGCGGCGAATCAGCGGCGGCACGCGCGACCTCTCGAAGGCATGCGACGCGATGATAGCGCGGAGGCGCCGTGGGCGAGATGTGGAATCAGGCATCTACGCCTCAGCTCGATGACCGCCCGTTTTGACATCGGCCATTTCCGAGGAGGAGAATGGAACCGTCATGCGTCTCCAACGCCTTCATCTACAGCGCTACAGAAAAGCCCGGGATGTCACCCTGCCCTTTGGGAACGTCGTCGTCCTGATCGGCCCGAACGGAACCGGAAAGAGCAACCTCTTGGATAGCTTGCGATTTCTGGCCGGCGCCGTGGTCAGCGGGGATTTCGCACTGCCGGTTTCTGAGCGGGGCGGGTTTGTGAACCTCACCTGGAAAGGGGAGGACGCTTCCCGGGTCGCCCTGAACACGACCTTCTCCGCCCCTGATGGTGCGGCGTTCGATTGGAACGTTTCGCTGGAGCAAACGAGACAAGATTTTCGCGTTCGCGAATCGCTGGAAAAGATCCAGCCTTCGTCTCTCCCCTCGACAATTCTCGAAAACAACCCACATGGAGATCGATGGTGGTGGTCCGCCACCTCGGGCGCACGGGAGCGCCTTTCCCTCGAACCAACGGCCTGCGCCTTGAGCGCCGCGGCAAAGAACGAAGGGTTCCCCGGGAGAGCGATCTATGAATTCATCAGAACCTGGGTTTTCGTCGACCCCAGTCCAGGAGTCCTGAAGTATCCGTCGTCCCCAGATCGCCCCGCGCATCTCGACTTCTTCGGTCGAAATCTTACCGCGCGCCTTCAAGTGATAAAAGACTCGGATCCGTCGGCGTTCGAGCGCATTCGACGCGTCGTTGGCGATATCACCGGAGTTGAGCTGACTCAACTCGACGTCAGGGATCTCGACGATGGCCGCGTCGCGTTGTCGGTCGGGGAGCAGGGGCTCAAATACAGGGTGAATCAACCAGCGATCTCAAACGGCATCCTCCGCATTCTCGCCCTTGCCGTGGCGTTGTCGGGAAGCGATCGCGCGCGGCTCTTCGCGGTTGAGGAGCCAGAAAATTACGTACACCCGACAGCGGTGGAGAGCTTGGTCAGGCTACTGATCACCGCGAGCGAAGCTTCGCAGATTTTGATCACGACCCATTCGCCCCTCGTCTTGAATTGCTTTGGAGATATGCCGGAAGCCGTTTACGTCGTGGGCGGCTCGCCGGGGCACGGTACGACACTCGAACACGGTGGGACGGCCAAGGACATATCAACAGCGCTTGCCGAATCCGGATTTTCACTCGGTGATTTCTGGCTGAGCCGGGGATTCAAGGTAAGTCACTCGCACTGATGGATCTTCTGCCGCCAGTAGTCCTGATCATCGCGTCGGGCCACACGGAATACGAAGCACTCCCTCTGTTATTGCGCGACTCATTGAATGATATTGGCCGACGCGTCGACGTGCGATTCCCGCCGAACCATCGCCGTCTTGATGCGCCAATGGCTGCGCGACTGGTGAAGGCCGGCTACTGGAGCCTCTATCCGCGTCCCCAAAAGGCTGTTGTTGTGGTCGATTGCGATGCGGCCGCCCCCCTTGAGGTCGCCGCGAGGATGACGGAAGGCGTGCGCCCCTTGCTAGCCGATCTCACGAATCGAGGATTACGGGTCCTGGTCGCTGCCGCGAAATGGCACCTCTCGGGGGCACTGTTGCCGATCCTGATTCGATCGACAATCCGAAGCAGCATTTGATCAATCTTCTGGGAACGGCCGGCCACATTTACTCAGCGCGGGTCGCCGCCGAAATCGCCCGTTCAGTTGAACCGTCGGTCGTACGCGTCGCGAGCTCGTCGTTCGCAGCATTCGAGACGGCGGTTCGAAACGGGGCTCACTAGCTCGAGAGCCGTCGTCGCCAGGCCATGTTCATGCCGCCCACAATTTCACCTGTCGAACACTCGGCTCCGCAAGCTTCGAGCGGGAGTCAGGGCGTTATCGGAGCCCAAGGGCGCGCAGGCGGG
>JACOUJ010000366.1 GCA_016177865.1 Candidatus Rokuibacteriota bacterium | reverse complement strand
GCCAAAGAACTTCGCGCGAGAGGCTCGTATCGCGGGGTCTATGGCCCCACGCCCCTCCGGGGGGGGGTCCAGGTCCTGGTCAAAGGAGGAGAGGATCTTCCCACACTGCTTGCCCGTGATCTTAAGGAGATTTTTTCCGAACGTCGCCTCGGCCGCGTGAAGGTCGAGGTGGATGTGGACCCGATTGAGATTTACTAAGGAGGGAAGCACGGACAATGGCGCTCAGACCGATCAGACGGTACGGTGACCCGGTCCTTCGAAAGAAAGCTGAGCCCGTCCAGGGAGTCACGGACGAGATCCAGACCCTGATTGACGACATGGTCGAGACGATGTACGACGCCCTGGGGATCGGTCTGGCTGCGCCACAGATCGGGGTCTCTCTCCGGGTCATCGTGATTGATGAAGGAACACGGGATTCCTCGGGCCCCAAGGCATTCCTGAACCCGCTGATTGTCGGGCAGACGGGGAGTCTCCGTGGGGAGGAGGGGTGCCTCTCACTCCCCGGGGTGTACGGCGAGGTGGTCCGCGCCGAGTGGGTACGCGTCGAGGCGCTCGGCCGCCATGGCGCTCCCGTCCGGCTTGAGGCGCGGGGACTTCTGGCCCGTGTGTTTCAGCACGAGCTGGATCACCTGGATGGGATGCTCTTTCTTGACCGCCTGGATAAAATCCAACGCGACCGCATCAAGCGGAAGATCAAACGGGAAGGGCTTCCTGAGTCCGTTCCGGCGTCCGCCCTTCACCTCTGAGCCTGAGAAGCATGCGTATCCTCTTTTTTGGAAGCCCTGATTTTGCGCTGCCGAGCCTCCGCGCCTGCCTTGCTCGCTACGCGGTGGTCGGGGTCGTCACGCAACCTGATCGGCCCGCAGGGCGCGGGCAGCGCCTCACCCCCCCGCCCGTCAAGCGGCTCGCAGAGCGAGCCGGAGTCGGCGTTTTCCAACCGGCGCGACTTCGAGAGGAGGACTGGGCTGAGCGCCTGGCTCCGTTGGCTCCGGATCTCGCCGTTGTTGTCGCCTATGGGCAGATCCTGCCCAAAACGATCCTCTCTCTCCCCCGCCTTGGCTGCATCAACCTTCATGCCTCGCTCCTGCCCCGCTATCGTGGCGCCGCCCCGATCGCGCGGGCGATCCTTCGAGGAGAGTGTGAAACGGGACTCACGACCTTTCTCATGGATAAGGGGATGGACACGGGGCCGATTCTGCTTCAGATCCGCGTCCGGATCGAGCCCGAGGAAACGACTGGTGAACTGGCGGCCCGGCTCGCTGTCGAGGGGAGCCACCTGCTGCTCGAAACGGTGGAGGAGTGGAGCCCGGGCCGACTCACCCCGATCCCTCAGGATGAAACGCTGGCGACCCTCGCGCCCCGGCTCAAAAAAGAAGACGGCTATCTCTCCTGGGAGCGGCCGGCCGGGGAGGTGGTCAACCTCATCCGGGCGATGAATCCCTGGCCCGGAGCCGCGGCTCTCTGGGAGGGACGCCGCCTCACATTTTGGCGAGCGCGAGGCATTGAAGGCGCTCGACTCCCGCCCGGGACGCTCTTTCCGGCTGGGGGGTCATTGGCGATCGCCACAGGCAGGGGAGGAATTCTCCCCGTCGAGGTTCAGCCCGAGAGCCGCCAGCTCATGAGTTGGGAGGCCTTTCTGCGTGGCCATCGGATGGCCTCCGGTGCCCGCTTTGAGGAGATGAAGGCCTCCGCCCCGCGGTAGGGGTCCCATGTGAACGGTAAAGCGGAGCGATCTGGCGGAGTGATCAACCCAGGTAGCTGGGCGAGTATGAGAAACGCGCGTTTTGATGAACCCATGGGGGAGCACGAGGGGGAGCAGTTGGGGCTCTCCCCTCGTTCAATACAATAGGGGCAGGGGGAGGAGTGGGTGGCACTCCCCCCCCTGACAAAGGATGACAGCGCGGGAGATTGCCCTCGAGGTCCTGACCCGGGTGGAGGAGGATCGGGCCTTTGCCGATCTCCTACTTGATCATCACCTGAACCGGAGCGGCCTCAGCGCCCGGGATCGCAGGCTTGCGACCGAGCTGACCTATGGAGTCCTCCGGTGGCGGAGTCGCCTGGATGCCTATCTTCGACGAACTTCTCACCGCCCGCTCGCGGGCCTCCCGTCGTGGCTGAGAAATCTTCTTCGCCTGGGCGCATATCAGTGTCTTTTCCTCGATCGGATCCCCCCTTACGCCGCGGTCCACGAGAGCGTCACACTCGCCAGGGCACGCGGGCACGAGGGGATCGCGCTCTTCGTGAACGCCGTGCTGCGCGCTGTCATCCGACAGGGGAAGTCACTTGAAGAACCTCCGGATCCTCTCGAGGCGGCGGCCCTGCGCCATGCATTTCCGGTGTGGCTCGTTCGCCGCTGGGTCGCTCGCTACGGCACGGAAGAGGCCGAGGCCCTCATGACGGCCCTGAACCAGCGCCCACCGTTTACGATTCGGGTGAACACGCTCAGGCTGACGCGGGAGGAGTTGATCCTCCACCTGAAAAGTGAAGGGGTCGAGGCCTCCCCCACTCCGTACGCTCCTGAAGGCCTGATTTTGGACACTTCCCTTGTTCCAGATTCTTCCCCGAGCTTTCGTGAGGGATTCTGGACGGTTCAAGATGAGGCATCGATCCTCGTCGGGCATCTCCTGGCCCCGCGGCCGGGGGAGCAGGTTCTCGATCTCTGCGCGGCCCCGGGCGGTAAGACCGGACATCTCGCCCAACTCATGGAAAATCGCGGGCTGATCGTCGCAGTAGATCCCCACGCTGGGCGAATCGAGCTCAGCCGGGAAGCCTGCGGCCGGTTGGGTGTCGAGATCGTCGAACCTATCCTGGGCCAAGCTCAAACGCTGAGCCGCCATGCCTCATTTGACCGCGTGCTCGTTGACGCCCCGTGCTCAAACCTGGGGATTCTCCGACGGGCCCCCGAGCTGAAATGGTCGCGCCAGGAGGAGGAGCTGCCCCGGCTTTCAGCCACTCAGGTGGAGATTCTCGAGGCGGCCGCGGCTCTTGTGCGCCCCGGCGGTGTCATTGTCTACTCTACCTGTTCGCTCGAGCCGGAAGAGAATGAGGCGGTGGTGAGTGCGCTCCTGACGCGCCATCCGGAATTCACCCCCGACCCGCCGGAGCCTGACGAGCCCGCGACCCCCCTGACCGGTGAGAGCGGTGTCTTTCGCGCCTTTCCGCACCTTCATGGCACCGATGGATTCACGGCGTTTCGCCTCAAGCATGCGGAAAAACCATCCTGTGACGCCGAAGTGTCCCGAGCGCGGGCTTTGCCCGCGCAACCTCGGGGGG
>JACOUJ010000365.1 GCA_016177865.1 Candidatus Rokuibacteriota bacterium | reverse complement strand
CGCTCGGGCTCCCGTCGAGACAGGTCCGCCCGCATCGGGAAGTCCGTCTTCGGCAGATTCAACGTCGCCTTGTAATCCATGAATGTTCAATGTTTATAACACGAAGCACCTAGGGGGTCAAAAAGGGCGACGCAGCCCTGTTGTCGCGCGACACTCCTTGTTGCTCTCACGGGACGGAGGTAAGATCGCTCAGACGCCCCTTGGGCTCAGGGCGTGTCGCACGACCCAACTTGGTAGAAAGGAGGAGCGAGGATGCTCAAAGAGTTTAAGGAGTTCGCGATGCGTGGGAATGTGCTCGATATGGCCATCGGCATCATCATCGGGGCCGCCTTCGGCAAGATCATCACCTCATTTGTGAATGACGTTTTGATGCCGCCCATTGGCCTCGCGATTGGCAAGATAGATTTTTCCAGCCTGTTCATCAATCTGTCGGGGCAGCCTTACGCGACAGTCGCCGCTGCGAAGGCCGCTGGAGCAGCCACTATCAACTACGGGGTCTTTCTCAACACCGTGATTGATTTCATCATCGTGGCCTTTACGATCTTCCTCCTGGTCCGGCAGGTGAACCGGATGAAGCGCCAGCCCGAGGCCGCGCCGGCGATCACCAAGCCGTGTCCGCACTGCCTCTCGACGATTCCCCTCAAGGCCACGCGCTGCGCCTACTGCACGTCCGAGTTAAAGGCCGCCTAGCGCTTCCCGGACGAGCAAGCCACCCGATCGGGGCGCCAGCGATTCCAGGGGGTCAGGAACACCACCATCTCATCTCCCCCGGCCACATGGTTCTCTGCGAGCCGGATCCGATGGATGGGATGGAAGCGATCGGTCGCGGCGGCGAGGCGCGGGTACCAGGTGGGAAAGATGATCAGATAATCAGGACAGGCCCGCTCCAGAAACTCGAGCATCCCGGATTCCCCTCTCCGCTTGTATGGCAGGACCTCGGGCGAGACGAGCCCGACCAGATCGATCACCTCTCGGTCAGAGAAAAAGGCGATCGCCCCCACGTCATTCAGCGCGAGGCGCCCATCTCGCGGCAGCTCCCGATCGACCCACAGCCCCAGCTCGACCTGCATGGCATTGATGTTCTGAACCCCCCAGGCATACTCGCGGGCCGAGGGCCACGCCAGGATGAGAGAAAGGAGAAGTCCGAACGCCACCACCGCCTGACGGATTCGCGGCAGCTTCAGGAGCTCACCAAGCCCGAAGACCGCCGCCGCCACAGCGAGCGGTAGGAGATGGGATGAGTAGCGCCCGGTCTGGAAGGCCGGCCCACGATACGGCGCCACCCATGCCATGGCAAGCGGATGGAGGAGGAGGGCCAGGGTAAGGACGCGTCCTCTCCCCCCGAGCCGCCAGAGCTGTCCCACGCCGATCGCGCCGAAGAGAAGAAGCAGCGGGTGGTCATGCCAGAGCATCGCGGCATACTCCCCGAGATAGCCAAGGGGCCGCGCCCACAAGGCGAGGCGGAGAGGCTCGGGTTGGCCGGTGAGGGCCGCGAGGAGTCCTCCCTCCACTTTGGCCAGGGCGGTGGCGGGAACGGGCTGCCCAACGGTCAGGAGACTCAAGGCCACACTCGGCGAGAGCAAGAGGAGGTAGAGGGCGAGGCTCCCGGCAGCAACCCGAGCGCGTCGCCAAACGCTCGGAAGGGGCTCGAGGCACGCATACCCCCAGAGAAGGACGAAGAGAAGGCCGGCCTCCGGTCGCGCGAGGGTCGCCAGGGCGAACACGACCGTGGAGCTCCAGAGCGATCCGCGCAAGAATGAGAGGAGGCCGAGCGTCGCCAAAAACGCTGCGAGCGTCACCTCCATTCCCGAGAGCGCCCCCCATGCCATCCGCCCCATGAGCACGGTCCCGATCCCGGCGGCCAGCGCGAGGCTGCGGTCGTGAGTCAATTCGCCAACCAGCCGTCGGGTCACCCCTCCCGTGGCCGCGGCAAAGAGAAGACCGAGCCCTTTGACGGTGGTCAGCATGGCGCCGGACACCTTGTAGCCCATGGCCAGAAGGAGAGTCCAGAGCGGGGCCGTCGAACCGGCGACCGGGACCCCTCGGTTGTAGGAGAATCCGTTCCCTTCGGCCAGGTTCTGCGCAAAGCGGAGGTGAATCCAGCTGTCGTCGAGGGGGAAGCCGATGGTCCCGGCGATTCGGAGTTCTTGAAACGTGAAGAGTCCGGCGACCCCGAGCGCGGCCCCAAGGATCAGGAGGTCGTCACGATCCACGGGTCGCCAGCCGGGCCGGCCCGGCGAGCTTTCGCGTTCTGACGAAGGCGTAGCCGGCGTAACTCACTGCCCGCTGCCGAAGCTCGAGGACATACAGATACCGGCCGTGAGGGAGGCCAATCTCCTTGAGGCCCCTGGGCGGTTCGAGATCGGGATGGAAGCGATCCACCACCCAGACGAGCCGGTGGGTGTTCCAGGGAAGCGGGACCACCGGGGAGGGGATGGCAACCATCGCCGACACGAGGTGAGGGGCCAAATACCGTTGGGGGCCGGGCCCCAGCTGGATCATATAGACGGGGTACTCAGGAAGGTAATACGTGATGTGGCGAAGCCAGGTATAGGAGCGGGGGTTTCCGAGCTCGGTGATGAGCGCCGTCTCACCGGGGGGGAAGAGGCCGCGGATCGCCTCCACATAGGTCCGGATGACCCAGTCATTCTCCTTGAGGCCCGCCGCGGTTCCGCTCAGGAGCCAATGCTGGGAGTCAACCTGGACTGCGCGGATCAGCCCGCCGACTTTGGAACCGTCAGCGCCCTTCTCAGGGAACTCCCCCGGCCTGGCGTTCACGAAGAAGGCGGTATTAGCCAGGAAGAGTACCGCCAAGGCGGAGACAGAGACCGCCCACCGGAGCCGGGGTGGCGCCAACCGCAGGGGGGCCCACTCCTCGATGCAGCGGAGGAGTCCTCGGGCCAAGAGGAGATAGAGGGCGGGGAGAAACGAAAGGACATATCCCGCCTGGCCAAAGTGGAAAAAGACATAGACCAGCGCAGGGGGGATGATCCACGCCAGCAAGAAGAGTTCGGTCCGTCCCGGCATCAGTTGGCCGCGGCGCCAGAGAGACCAGAGGGACGAGACGACAACGAACGCAAAGGCCCCCAACCCGACGAGGGTGGACTCCAGAAGGAATCGCAATTGGCCGAAGGTCAGGCTGAGGTTGCCGGAAAAGATGGACGTCGGGTGGACGACGGAGGCAAAGAGCTCCCAGGAGGCCTCGAAGTAGCGCGCCCATCCTCCCGTGAGCCAGACCATCGGGAGGAACCAGGAGAGGGTTGAGAGGAGCAGGAGCAGGCCGGCCAGGAGGATCTTTCGAACGGTCGGACGGGCCCAGGAGACGCCCAGGATCCAGAGGGGGAGGAGGAGGGCCAGGGCTGTCGGCCGAAAGCCACCCGCGATCCCGAGATAGGACGCGGAGACATACAGGAACCGCTCCTCCCCCAACCTGAACCGGTGAATCAAAAAGGCAACCGTCGTCGCCATGAGGGCTTCGGCCGAGTAGGTCAGGCCGATTTCTCCATAGAACCAGAAGAGCGGGCTCACCATCAGGAGAAGGGCTGCCGCCGCCCCGGTGAGTCGGCCGTAGAGCGCGGTCCCCAGGAGATAGACGACGGTCGTTGTTAAGGCCGAGCAGATGATCCCGAGGGCGATATAGCTCTGATTGGGATCGTGGAGAAACCCGTTCAGAAGTCTCCCGAGCGCGACGTACAGGACGTAACCGGGCGGGTGAGGCTGGTGCTTGGCGACATCAAATTCATTGAGGGCCAGCGCAAACTGGACCGCGTCCCAGTTGTAGAGCATCCGGGCGCGGAAGGGAAGCCGCGTGATGACGGTCGCGCCCAGGATGAGGAGCGAGAAGCCAAGATCCGCGCGGGTCCACCCCTGACGGGGCACAGATGCCTCCTGAACTGGATTCGTTGGGATTCGGCGGATTATATCATGTATGCTCATCCCCAGGGTGCCGTGGCATCTCACCACCCCCCCGAGGCTCCGCCCCCGCCGCTTCCGCCTCCTCCGAAGCCACCGAATCCGCCTGAGAATCCGCCTCCCCCAAGGCCGCTACCGTATCCTCCCCCCCATCCCATGGGCGTTCCGCCCCAGAAAAACCCCCCACGGCGCAACCGCGCGAGCCAGAAGGGAAGGGCCCAAAAGAGACCCAGGAACGCGATCAGAATGAGGGGCCCGACGATATCCAGAGGAGGCGAACGCTTCGGGAGGCGCGGGCTGCGCGACCCGGAGAGCGTGATTCCCTCTGCCTCAGCAACGATCTCGCCCACCGCCTCGGCTCCGGCGGCAAGCCCCTCCCCCAAGGCTCCCTGCTTGAAGCGCGGCAGCATGATCTCCCGGATGATCGCCCCGGCCTTGCCGTCAGGGAGGATAGGCTCGATCCCGTAGCCGGTCTCGATCCTGACCTTCCGCTCTTTCACGGCGAGAAGGATCAAGACCCCGTTATCCTTCCCTTTCTGGCCAATGCCCCAGCGAGCGAAAAGCTCATTCGCGTATTCTTCGACGGTCAGCGGCGCAATCGAGCGCACGGTGACGACCGCCACCTCGGTCCCCGTCTTCGCTCGGAGTTCCTCAAGCCGGGCCTCGATCCCCCGCGCGACCTCGGCCGGAATGACGCTGGCGGTGTCGGTGACGAATCCCTGGGGGGCTGGGAAGCTCGCCGCGCCATGCGCGGGAGAAAAAGGAAGAAGAATCAGAAGGAGAGCAAACCAACAACGGTTGACGCTCATGATCCCAGTGCCGGATTGACCGGGGGTACCCCGAACGCAGCATTGGTGAGAGCGGCGGGGTCCCCACCGTGAGCCGGCGGGAAGGGGAAGCCGAGCCGGACTGGAGCTCGCGAAGCGGGCGGAGGGTCGGGGTCCCCGCACAAAGCGAAGCTTTTGCGGGGTGCAGCGAGATATCGGAGGGGTCTCCCCACCCGCCGGCCACGTAAGGGTCGCCGCGGAGCCATGTGGAGCGAGGGATACCCCCGGGCGCATGAGAACCCGTCGCTCACGCCTAAAACCGGACCTGGACTGGCTTCCCTTCTTCCGGCGTCTCCAGCTCGAAGAAATCCCTCATCATGAACCCGAACGTGGACGCGATGAGGTTCGACGGAAAACTCTGGATGCGCGTGTTCAGATCCCGAACCACCGCGTTGTAATAGCGGCGCGAGAGCTGGATCTGTTCCTCAATCTGCCCCAGGTTCTGCTGAAGATTCATGAAATTTTCGGTGGCCCGGAGCTGGGGGTAGTTCTCGGCCACGGCAAAGAGAGAGCGCAGGGCCTGGGTCAATTGCCCTTCGGCCTGGGCGGCGGCCGCTGGCCCCGACGCCCCCATCGCCGCGCCGCGTAACTCGGTCACCTTCTCCAGCACGCCGCGCTCGTGACTCATGTATCCCTTGACCGTCTCGACCAGGTTCGGGATCAGGTCGTGGCGGCGCTTGAGCTGGGTCTGAATATCGGCCCAGGCCTCACCCGACCGAACGCGGAGGGAAACCAGACTGTTGTAGATCAGGATGCCCGAAAGGATCACCAAGCCGATGATCCCGAGGCCGATCCAAAGCTCCATGGCGCCCCTCCCTTGTGAGGGTTGAATCAGAAATGCAGCGCTATCTTACCTCATTTGTGATTGCATCGCGAGCGCGCCTTGAAGTGGCGAGGATCACAATCGGATCCGCTGTTCTTACGGCGGCCTCCTTCACCGTTTCATGAAAGACGGCACGCAATCGTCTTGACAAAGTGAAACAATGATTTTATAGTCGCAACAGGTGATACAGCATGTCGGATTGGTTGGTCTTGCTAGTGAGCCTTCCAGTGAAGCCGTCAAGCCTGCGCGTGCGCGCGTGGCGAAAGCTTAAGGCTCTCGGCGCGGTGGCTCTGAAGAGGTCGGTTTACTTGCTCCCGCTCACGCCTGAAAACTCCGAGCAGTTTCAATGGCTGACACAAGAGGTTCAGAAAGACGGCGGCGAGGCGACGCTCCTCACCGTTAACAAGATCGAGAACATGAAGCGGGCCGACGTCATCCGACAGTTTCATCAGGCGCGAGAGAAAGATTACCGGCACCTCGCTGACCGGTACCAAAAAATTCTGCGAGACCTTGGCAGAAAAGCCACGGCCAGGACCACCGCCCGACGTGATGAGGAGCTTGCTCGTCTTGCGAGAGACGTTGAACGTGTCAGAGAAATCGACTTTTTCGACGCGCCGGGCTATCAAGAGGCCAAACGGCTGAGAGAGACGATCGAGATGCAGCTTCATCCGCCCAGTAGCGTGGCACCTGTAGGCCAGGCCGCGATAGCGCCCGACTCCTTGAAGGGGCGACGATGGGTTACGCGGCCCCGGCCTCACGTGGACCGGATCGGCTCGGCTTGGCTGATCAAGCGTTTTATCGATCCGGAGGGGCAGTTTCTGTTCGCTCCTCCGGAGGAGTTTCCGGTCGACGCGATCCCGTTCGACGCACTCGGCGCTCAATTCGGGCATCACGGCGAGGACTGCACCTTCGAGACGTTCCTCAAGCGTTTCGGACTCCGCGACCGCCGGCTGGCCCAGCTTGCCGAGATCGTTCATGAGG
>JACOUJ010000364.1 GCA_016177865.1 Candidatus Rokuibacteriota bacterium | reverse complement strand
GTGGAGGTAGTGATTGCCCACCTCGTGGTGGCCCGCCCGAATTCTCGCCACCAAATGCGGATTCGCTGCGGCACGCTCCCCGATGAGGAAGAACGTGGCGTGCGCGTCATGCCTCGCGAGGATCGCGAGTACCTGTGGTGTGTACGTCGGGTGGGGCCCATCGTCGAAGGACAACGCCACCAGAGGATCAGCTGTGGGCACACGCCAGACGAGGCCTGGCACTAGCCTGGATTTCCACGGACCCCTGTTGCCTTAACACCTGCGCTGGCGCCCTGGCCCAAGGGCGGTCGCGCCGGCTGGAACTGCCGGCCGCCGATGTCGGCGCCGGACGAGCTGTAACTCCCTTCGGGCTCCGTTTCCTTCCGCAAGGGTGGGCTGCGGTGGCGCCGAGGTCGGTTAGGCAGATGGTGCGCTGATAAGCCATCCGGCACAACAGCTCTTCAGAGCCCCCCGGAAGCGACTGCCGGCCCAGGCTCCGTGCCGGGCCGCTGGTTTCGAGCCGTTTTCCGCAGACCGGACGCGACCCAGGCCATGAAGTTGCAGATTGTGCTTGACCCCGGAGCTTGGTATTAGTACCGTACGAGTATGCCTATCGGAGCACCAAAAGAGCTAACGGAATGTCGTCGGTTCTTCCTCGAGCCCGATGGCCCCAAGCATCGGATGTACGAAGCTCTGCGCGCCTATTTCGTGGAGGGACTACCCTCGGCCAAGGTGGCAGAGACCTTCAACTACACCCCCGGCTCGTTCCGGGTCTTGTGCCACCAGTTCCGCCGCGATCACGAACCCGCGTTCTTTACGAGGGGACTACCGGGCCCGCGGACCCAGCCCAAGAAGTCGGCCGCGCGCGACCTGATCGTCGAGCTTCGGAAGCAGAACCATTCCGTCTACGAGATCAGCCAGGCGCTCAAGGACCGGAAGGTCGCGCTGAGCCCCACGGCCGTGCGCGAGGTCCTGAAGGAGGAGGGGTTCGCAGCCCTGCCCCGGCGCCTCGATGACGAGCGACCACACCGTCTCGGCCCCACCCCGGAGCCAGTCGCCGACGTGCGCTCCTTCGCGCTCACGCCACGCACGGTGACCACCAGTTGCGGCGGGCTCTTCCTCTTCGTGCCGGACATCATCGCCCTCCAACTCGACAAGCTGGCCCGCGGTGCCCAGCTCCCGGGCTCCATGATGATCCCCGCCGAACACGCCCTGCGGGCCTGTCTGGCACTCAAGCTCTGGTGCGTCGAGCGGCGCAGCCATGTCATGGCCCTGGTGGCCGATGAAGGCCTCGCCCTCTTCGCCGGCCTCAACTCCATCCCAAAGAAGAGCTACCTGTCCGAGTACTCCTCCCAGATCCATCCCGCCAAGACCGCCCGTCTCCTCGCGACCTGGCACCGGCTCGTGGAAGGGGCGCACCTCTTCTCCGGGGATTCCTTCAACCTCGACTTCCACTCCGTCCCCTACTACGGCGAAGACCCGGTCGTGCAGCGCCACTACGTCTCTGCACGGAGCCGCCGCCAACCGAGCGTCCTCGCTTTCCTGGCCCAGGACGCGGAGGGGTGCGCCTTCTGCTACTCCAACGCCAACCTCCGCAAAGGGGAGGAAGCCGAGGAGATCTTCCGGTTCATCAGCTTCTGGAAGCGCACCCACGGCCAGAACCCTCGGCATCTCGTCTTCGACTCCCGCCTGACCACCTACCCCAGCCTGACCAGGCTCGACACGATGGGAATCACCTTCATCACCCTTCGCCGCCGAACGGCCAAGCTCCTTCAGGAGATTGCAGGCCTACCACGATCAGCGTGGCGCACCATCGAGCTCGACGTCCCCACCCGGAAGTACAAGACGCCCAGGATTCATGAGACGACCGTCGATCTGGCCGGTGGTACGTTCCGCCAGATCTTCATCCGCGACCTCGGCCACGATGAGCCGACACTCCTCCTCACCAACGACCGCAAGACCTCGGCCACCAAGCTCATCACCCGCTACGCCCAGCGGATGCTCATCGAGAACGCACTCTCGGACGCGGTCCGCTTCTTTCACATGGACGCCCTCTCCTCGGCTGTGGGTCTCAAGGTCGACTTCGACATGACCCTCCTTGTCGTCGCCAGCGGCCTCTATCGCCTCATGGCCAAGAGAATGCGCGGCTACGCCGACGCCCAAGCACGCCAGATCTTCCGCGACCTGATCGATACTCCTGCCGACGTCACCGTGGGTGAGAAGGAGATCGTGGTGGCTTTCCATCGCCGAGCGCACCTCCCGATCATCCTGGCTTCCGGGCTCCTCGATAAGCCCGTCCAGGTGCCTTGGTGGCGGGGCCTACCCCTTCGCCTGACCGTCAGCTCGGGTGGCCGCCGTTAGGTGGATCTCGGTCCGTGGAAATCCAGGCTAGCCCAGAAAGCTCGAGTGGGAGCCCAGGTCGTCGAGGAACGCCTGCTCCGCGGCCTTCACAGCGACCAGGCTGCGGATCGAGAACGTGCGCAGCGCGTCGTTCACGGACAGCGTGCCGAGCGCCGAGCCCTTGCGACCCGTGAACGGCAGCACGTCCGGGCCGCGCCGGCACTGCGTGTTCAGGTTCACACGGCAGACGAGGTTCGTCAGGTGATCGACCAGCCGGCCCACCGTCGCCTTGTCGCGGCCGAAGACCGACGCCTGCTGGCCGACGTCCGAGCGATCGAGTGACGCCAGCACCTCGTCCACGTCGTCGAAGACGCTGACCGGCAGGATCGGCCCGAACTGCTCCGCCGTAGCGAGCATCGCCTGCGGCGCCACCGGATAGACGAGCGCCGGCCGGTAGAGCGTCCCCGCCC
>JACOUJ010000363.1 GCA_016177865.1 Candidatus Rokuibacteriota bacterium | reverse complement strand
CCCGGTAGCACCCGATGTCCATCAAGCGCTTGATGTTGACCGCAACCTCCCGGCGGAGATCCCCCTCCACCTTGTACTCCCGTTCAATGATCTCCCGGAGACGGGTAACTTCGTCGTCGGTGAAGTCCTTGACCCGGCGGCCAGGCGAGACCTGGGATTGGCCCAGGATCCGCCGAGCCGAGGACCGTCCGATCCCGAAGATGTAGGTCAGGGCCACCTCGGCCCGTTTGTCCCGGGGAAGATCGACTCCCGCGATCCGCGCCATAGACTACCTCCCCCCCTTCACCCTTGCCGCTGCTTGTGGCGGGGATTCGCGCAGATGATCCGCACCACGCCCTTGCGGCGGATCACCTTGCACTTCTCGCACCGCACCTTGATGGATGGGCGAACTTTCATTATACGAGTCCTCGGTGATCAGCGGTCAGCATTCAGCTCCTGTATGAGGAACGTCTCCCGCGAGCGCCAAGGCTGATCGCCGGTTACTGATCGCTGATCGCTGACGGCTAATCGCTGGTTCATTACTTAAATCGGTACGTAATCCGGCCCCGCGTCAGGTCGTAGGGGGAGAGCTCCACCTTGACCCGATCCCCGGGGAGGATTCGAATAAAGTGCATCCGCATCTTCCCTGAAACGTGAGCCAGCACCCGGTGACCGTTGTCCAGCTCGACGCGGAACATGGCATTTGGAAGGGGCTCGACAACCGTCCCCTCGACCTCGATGGCGTCTTCTTTCGTCATCCCGCTAGGCTCCGGCGGTCAGGATCTCGGGCCCCGCCTCCGTGATGGCGATCGTGTGCTCGAAATGAGCCGAAAGGCTTCCATCTGCGGTGACGGCCGTCCAGCCATCGTCCAAGATCCGAACATCCCAGGTCCCCATGGTGACCATCGGCTCGATCGCAAGACACATCCCCACCTTGAGGATGGGTCCGCGCCCAGACTCCCCAAAGTTGGGGATCTGGGGATCCTCGTGGAGGGCCCGGCCGATTCCGTGACCCACGAAGGCGCGGACTACGGCAAAGCCGTGCCCCTCCACGTGTCGCTGGATCGTGCTGGAGATGTCACCGAGACGGTTCCCGGGTCGGGCTTGGGCAATCCCTTGACCAAGGCTCTCCCGAGT
The DNA here is from genome assembly GCA_016177865.1 of Candidatus Rokuibacteriota bacterium. Classification (GTDB taxonomy): domain Bacteria; phylum Methylomirabilota; class Methylomirabilia; order Rokubacteriales; family JACOUJ01; genus JACOUJ01. Next base: position 2,275 of record JACOUJ010000363.1, on the reverse strand, counting down.
CACATTCAAGAGTCGCTGCACATCGGAAGCAATCTCCCCCACGGAGAGCGTGACAGCAGCGTCCGCGTAATAGCCTTCCACGATGCAACCCAGATCCAGCCCGACGATGTCTCCTTCTTGGAGCCGCCGGTGGGCGGCGGGGATACCGTGGACGACTTCTTCATTTATTGAAACACAGACTGTCGCGGGAAAACCCCGATAGCCTTTGAATGCGGGGCGGGCCCCGCGCTTTCGGATCAACTCCTCGACCTCGAGATCAATCTCCTTGGTCGAGACTCCTGGCTTGACGAGGTCTCGAAGCATCTCGATCGCCTCGGCGAGGATCCCCCCGCCGGCTCGGATCAACTCAATCTCGCGAGGGGATTTGAGGACGATCACGCGCGTTTCTCCACCGTGCGGACAATCGCGCTGAAGATGATCTCCACGCTTCCTTCACCGGGAATTGTCGAAAGAAGCCCCTGTCGCTGATAGTAATCCAGGAGGGGTTGAGTCTCGGCCCGGTACACGGCGAGCCGTCGGCTGACCGTCGCTTCGTGATCGTCCTCCCGCTGAGTGAGTTCTCCCCCGCAACGGTCACAGGCCCCCGCGCGCTTCGGCGGTGACGAGACCAGATGGAAATTCGTGCCGCATTTTCGGCAGACGCGACGCCCAGTCAGGCGGCGGAGCAGCTCGGGCTCGGAAAGGTCAAAGGCCAGCACGCGGTCCAGGACTTCCCCCCGCAAAGTGAGGAGCTTACCGAGGGCTTGAGCCTGGGGGACCGTCCGGGGGAAGCCGTCAAGGATAAACCCCTTCTCACAGTCCGCACGCTCCAACCGCTCCGCGACCAACCCGATCACAACCTCGTCAGGAACCAACGCCCCGGCGTCCATAGCACGCCCGGCCTCCCTCCCAAGTGGGGTCCCGGCGGCCCGAGCCTCTCTCAGCATGTCCCCGGTGGCGATGGCGGGAATTCCGTAGCGCTCCGAGAGGAGCCGCGCCTGCGTGCCTTTCCCGGCCCCGGGCGGCCCCAAAAAAACCAGCCTCATTGGCTAATCCTCACCCGCCGTGCGAGGTCAGTTCGGCCCGCACTAAGCTCTGACTTTGGCGCGGCGCCTCAGGAACCCTTCATAATGGCGCATGAGGAGGTGAGATTCCATCTGGCGGACCGCGTCCAGGGCCACCCCGACGACAATCAAGAGGCTTGTCCCGCCGAAGTAGAACGGGACATTAAACCACCGGATGAGAAAGTCGGGAAGAATTGAGATGAGGGCCAAAAAGAAGGCACCGGGCAGTGTGATTCGGGTGAGGACGTGGTCAATATGCTCGGCGGTCTTCTTACCGGGGCGGACACCGGGGATAAACCCTCCGTACCGCTTCATGTTGTCTGCCAGATCGTTCGGGTTGAAGACAATGGCGGTATAGAAGTAAGCGAAAAAGATGATGAACCCGGCGTAGAGCGTCGTGTAGATCAGCCGACCGGGGGAAAGCGCATCAGCGAGGACCTGCATCCATGGGTGGGGGATGAAGCGGGCCATTGTGGCCGGGAGGATAATGATCGAGGAGGCGAAGATCACCGGGATCACTCCCGCCGTGTTGATTCGGAGGGGGATATGAGTGGCCTGGCCGCCATAGACCCGACGTCCAACCACGCGCTTGGCGTACTGGACCGGGATCTTCCGTTGCCCTTCCTGCATGAGGACCACGGCTGCGGTCACGCCCAGCATCACGAAGGCGATGAACCCCAAGAGGAACGGTTTCAGCTCTCCGGTCGCCAAGAGCTGGTAGGTGTCGACGATGGCCGAAGGGAGACGGACCACGATCCCCGCGAAGATGATCAGCGAGATGCCGTTCCCCACCCCCTTCTCCGAGATCTGCTCTCCGAGCCACATGATGAGGGCGGTCCCTGTAGTCAGGGTCAGAATCGTGAGGAGGCGGAACCCCCATCCGGGGGACGGGACGATGGGCGCCCCGCCAGGACTCTGCATTCCTTCCAGCCCGAGCGCAATGCCAAAGGACTGGATGGCGGAGAGGAGGATGGTCCCGTAGCGGGTGTACTGGGTGATCTTCTTTCGCCCCGCCTCTCCCTCCTTTGCCAGCCGCTCCAGGGCCGGGATGACCACGGTGAGCAGTTGAAGGATAATGGAGGCGGAGATGTAAGGCATAATGCCGAGGGCAAAGATCGTGAGGCGCCGAAGGTTCCCGCCGGAGAAGAGGTCGACGAGGCCAAGCAGGGTGCCCTGGACCTCATTGAAAAACTGCGCGAGGGCGTCCCCATCAATCCCCGGCGTCGGGACAT
>JACOUJ010000051.1 GCA_016177865.1 Candidatus Rokuibacteriota bacterium | reverse complement strand
GTGCGAATTCTATGCCAAGTTACCGGCCCTCCCGGGCTCTCGGTCAAGGAGCTTGACTGTAGGCCAACGTCCCGTTTCTAAACGACGGCCCGCGTCAAACGGGGCAGTCCGGAGTGGACCGCCACGTGGGCGATCCGCTGACAACCCTCGTCCTCTCTCCGACGAATTTTGGGGCGGGCAATCTTACTTCTTGGGAGCGACCCTCGCCTCGGCTACTTTTTCGCGCCGATCCGCTTCCTCAAAGACTCGACGGCTTTGTGCCAGCAGTCCTCGGCGGCGACCTTGTTGTAGGCCGGGCGCTCGGGATTGGTCCAGCCGTGGTCACATCCCGGATAGGTGTGTACTTCGGACTCCTTCGCGTGTTTCCCCAGCGCTTCCCGGTACGCTTCGACCTGCGACATGGGCACGAGCGTGTCGGCCTCGCCGAAGAACGCGATCACGGGGCACCTGAGGTTCCGGACCCGCTCGGTCGGCGTCGTGGGCGTGTTGGGATTCGACGTGTCGTTGTCTGGGAAGCCGTGGAAGGACGCGGCAGCAGCCAGGCTTGGCTGGTAGGTGGGCCAGAGCATCGCGAAGCGACCGCCGATGCAGTAGCCCCAGGCGGAGATCGGCTGCCCCGTGACCTTGGGATGGCCCTGGAGCATCTCCAGGCCGGCGTCCAGGTCACCGAGCACCCGCGAGTCGGCTTGGGAGCCGGGACGCTTGAACGGATCCTCGGGGACGCCGGGGTGATCGAAGATGTTGACCGCGAGCGCCGCGAATCCGTCTCCGGCCAGGTGATCCACGACGTGGCGGGCGAAGTCGTTCAGGGCGAAGACGGTCGGGATGACGACGGCGCCGGGAAATGGCCCCGGTCCGTCGGGGACCGCGAGCAACCCACCGATGTCTCCGCCTGCTCTGGGAATCCGTACTGCTTGCGCCATCCAGTCCACCTTCCTTTCCGGTTAAATCTCCAACAGCACAGGACGTCCAGATATCCGCCTCGCCATCTTGAGATTATACCCCCACTCTTCGTCTCGTTTGACTCCTGGACCTCTGCGTGATAAGAAGAGGCATCAAATCTCTAGGGGGTGCGTTATGAAGCAAATGCGGCTTTATCTCGACGAAATCGGCGCGCAGGCGGCCGGACGGAAGATCGAGCTGATTGTGGAGGACACGGAGGGGAAGCCTGACGTCGGGCTGACGAAGGCCAGGAAGCTTGTCGAGCGGGACCAAGTACACGTGCTGGCGGGGATCGTTTCCACCGCGGTGGCCTTGGCCGTTCAAGGCTACGTTCGCGAGAAACAGATCCCCCTTATCCTAAACGCCGACGCCGGCGCGAACCTCCTCACCATGCCGGGACCGCTGCTGAATCCCTATGTCTTTCGCTTCTCTCAGACCAGCGCGATGCCGGCCCAGCCGGCCGCGGACTGGGCGTACAAGGATGCGGGCTGGCGGAAGGTGGTGACCATCACTTCCGATTACGCCGGCGGGCTGGAAGTGATGGGCGGGTTCGTCCGGGTCTTCTGTTCCCTCGGCGGTCACGTGATCCAAGAGCTCTACCCGCCGTTGGGGACTGCGGACTTCGCCCCCTTCCTCACCAGGGTGGACCGGAGCGCAGACGCCGTAGTGGCCTTCACGCCCGGCGCCGACGGCCTCCGGCTCGGGCGGCAGTACCAGGAGTATGGGTTTCACGGCAAGCTCCCCCTGCTGGACATCTACGGCCAGATCACCTTTGAGAGCAACCTTCCCCAGTTGAAGGAGGCGCTCCTGGGCGTCTACTCGGCCATCCACTACACCTCGGCCATCGACACGCCGGAGAACAAACGATTCGTCGCGGCGTTCAAGGCTCGGTACAATCGGCTTCCGTTCGACAACGGCCCCGATGGCTATGTGGGCGCCAGGGCCATCGCGGAGGCGCTCAAGGCCATCGGCGGCGACGTCGAGAAGCGCGAGAAGTTTATGGCCGCGCTCAAGAAGGTCGAGTTCGACTCGGCCAAGGGGCGGATCCGGCTCGACCAGTTCCAGAACGTGATCCAGAATGAGTACATCCGCCGCGTGGACCGCGTCGGGAACGAGTACGTCAACGTCCCCGTCAAGACATACTCGAACGTCTCCCAGTTCTGGACCTGGACGCCAGAGGAGTACATGAAGTATCCGGTCTTCACCGCGATGAAGGGCAAGCAGACCGACTGCGCCAAGGTGCTCGAGCGGAAGTGACGCGTTGAGTGTCGCGTGACCCCGGCGGAACATAACTGGCAAGTCCTCCTGGCCCATCTGGAGGCGGAGAAACGCTGCGACTTCGACGGCACCCTGGAGGGTCTCGCGGAGGATTGCGTCTTCGAGATCGTCCCTCTGGGACTGGTGGCCCAGGGGAAGGCCGAAGTGGCCGAGGTCTACCGCAGCCGATTTCGAGACTTCCCCGACCTCCACACTGAGGTCACGCGGGTCGTCCTGGGTGAGGAGGCTATCGTCCTGGAAGGGTTTATGTGTGCCACGCCGCGGGGCCGCTTCTGGGGGCTCCCCGCCCGGGGTCGACCGATCCGGGTTCCGGCGGTCCTCGTCGTTCCGTTTCGCGATGGCAGGATGCTGGGGGAGCGGGCCTACTTCGACAGCGGTGACCTCAAGCGCCAACTCGGCCTCTGATGAGGTGGCTCAGCGGGACGGTGGCCATTGTCGGGGTCGGGGAG
>JACOUJ010000421.1 GCA_016177865.1 Candidatus Rokuibacteriota bacterium | reverse complement strand
GCCTGTCAGGAGGCCGGACAAGAATTGGCCGAAGGCACGGTACGATGAGCTCATCCAGCGGCTCAAGCGACGCCGTCCCAATCATCGGATCGCGATTCTCGGCGACCCGCGCGGCGCCTACTACGTCGACGGCGTGCCGTCCGGGTGTCTCGACCTCGTGAACGTCGACCCGGGCATCCGGCTCGACGCGCACATCGCGGTGCTCAATCGAGCGGCCTTGGCGGTCGGCGGCATGTCGGGCGGCATGGTGCTGGCGCTGTACTGCGGATGCCCGAGCCTGGTGTTCGGATTTGTGAACGAACAGCACATGTACGACCGGGATAACTACCTGAGGACGCTGCTCGTGTACTATCCGTACATGACCGCCAGGGCGAGCGAGATTTCCCGGCTGGCGGACGGCATGCTCGAAGGCCGCATCCCGCCGCCGGACCGGCCGCAGTGGGATCCCACGGAGTACCTTGGACTCCTCGCGATCGGACTGGGGAAGGTCCGCCGATTCTTCAGCGTCTAGGACTGCGGAGGGGTGGTCGGCCGGCCCGTGCGCGGGCCCCTGGCCTGTCGGGCAAGAGAGGAGAGGAATGACCATGAGCGGTGCGACCGCAACGCAGGAGACAGACCTGCAAGTCCAGCGGATGTACAATCAGTACATCTTTCCCAAGCGCAATGCCTACGGGGTCCAGAAGGTCCATGAAGACATCACCCGGATCCTCGGAGCGCTCGGGATTTCGCTCGAGGAGCTGAAGGGCAAGACGCTGCTGGACGCCGGGTGCGGCACCGGGGAGGTGTCGTGTTTTCTGGCGTCATGTGGCGCCCGCGTGACCGGGATCGACTTCTCGAGGAATTCGTTGGACTATGCCGGGCGGCTCGCGCAGAGCCAGGGCCTGAACACTATCGAGTTCATCGAGGGCTCGCTTCTGGACTACCACGTCCCCGAGGGGCAGTTCGACTATGTCCTGTCCCATATGGTGCTCCACCACACCTCGGATCCGGCGCGGGCGTTCTCGAACATCGTGCGGGCCCTCAAGCCGGGCGGCAGCATCATCTTCCGCGTCTTCTGCTTCTGGGGCACCATGTGCCCGTTCCAGAAGTCCCCGTTGTGGAAGCGCTGGGTGGTGTGGCTGTTGGCCGGCCCTGATCCGGATCGTCGGGTGCGGATCGGCGAGCGGCTGTTCTACCGCCCGGGCCACGAGGTGCAGCACGGCGTGGACAAAGCGACCTATCTGTACGACCTGTTTGGTGTGCGCATCGTCTACCATCATTGGTGGGGGGAGCTACTCCACTGGCTCCACCACAACCGGCTGGCGTATCACTCCTCCTATCCCGCGATGGAGTTCTCGAAGCTGGTCGCGCCGTACCTCGATCGTCGGACGCCGGGCAGCACGCGGCGCGGCCGCATCCTTGGGGCTGTGGGCACGAGCCTCTTGCGCGTGATCCCGCTGCATCGGTGGCGGGTCTGCCAGCGCCCAAGTTGGCTGTCCAGGCTGCTCGGACAGACGTTCGCATTTTTCAGCGGCGCGAACATGACCACGATCCGTGCCATCAAGCCGCCGCTGGGGCCGGTGGGACGGACGGAGGGTTGAGCATGGGGGGGCCCTTCAAATCGGCGATCATGAGGACCCTGACAGGCGGTCTGCACCGCCTTGAGTTCCAGATCACCAAAGACCGCCACAAGCAAGGCGGCAGCCAGCGGCTGCTGGACCGCACGTGGTTTGACCCACAGGTGCGGCCATTTTCTGTCGACGTCGTCCAGCGCCTGGTCGCCCAGCACGGCTTCTCCACCTCCAGGATCCCAGGTCAACGAGGAGTTGGCCTCCCACAGGCAGATGGTGGCCTGCTGGGGCTATGACGTCAAACCCCTGCGCTGGGCGCGTCTGGTGATCCAGGCGGTCATCGGAATGCCCCTGGATGTGTTCGTCAAGGCCTACGACGCTCCTTTCCCTCGACATATTAAGATTGATGTCGACGGCGCCGAGGACAAGATTGTGGCAGGTGGTGAGCGAACTCTTCCGGACGCCCGGGTCCGATCGGTCTTGGTTGAGCTCAATACGGAGCTTGAGGGCCATCGTCGAGTGTTTGAGTTAATGAGATCTTGGGGTTTCCACTGCATGTCCCAGGTCTCGAGCGAGATGGCCGAAAGGAGCACAGACTTCGATACCGCCCGCAACGTACTCTTCGAGCGGTTGTAGAGCGGGAGGCACCTGAGGTACCGAGTGATGGTCACCATCCTGACGTATCACGGCGTTACCGACGGGGAAAGCTCGGGAATAGAGAACTTTCAGGGGAAGCACATGGCCACCGGGACGTTCGAACGCCAGATGCGCTATCTCCGGGGGCACGAGAACATTCTGAAGCTGGGCGATGTCGTCGAGGCGTACACGCGGGGGAGGGACCTTGATGGCGTGGTGGTCACCTTCGATGACGGATATCGGAATAGCTTCACGGTAGCCTTCCCCATCCTCGAGGAGATCGAGATTCCGGTGACTTTTTTCTTCTCGACGGGGTTCATCGGGTCAGACCGAATGTTTTGGGTCGACGAGGTGGAGTTCTGGATCGACAGGGGAGAGGTCGAGGGCGTGGACCTGACGGAGTTTGGCCTCAGGCCGTACGCGCTCGTCTCCCGAGAGGAGAAGATGGAGGTGGTGACTGAGATCAAGGCCTTCCTCAAGCGAGTGGACGACGGCGCGAGGGAGGCCATCCTAGGGGCGCTGAAGACACAGCTCCTGCCGCTATCAGGCGGTGAGCCCAGCCCCAACTACAAAACCCTCACATGGGTGGAGGTGCGGGCGCTCGCCCAAAGCCCCCTCGTGGAGGTCGGCGGGCACTCGGTGGACCACGCGATTCTGAGTAGGGTCAGCCGAGAGCAGCTCCGATATCAGGTCCGGGAGTCCAAGCGCGACCTGGAACGGCACCTGGACCGGGAGATCACGCTGTTTGCCTATCCCAACGGTGGTCCCGACGACTACAACGCTGAGGTCATCGAGGTCGTCCGAGAGGAAGGGTTCACGTGCGGGTGCACGACCCTTCCTGGAAGGAACTCTCCCTCGGTCAGTCTCTTCGAGCTGAGACGCAGCATGGTGGGCTTCTGCGGCGCGCCGTTTCCGTTTCCGGCCGCGACCGGAATGTGAACAGGAGAGGTATGGCGGTCGAGCGTTCCCAAGAGCACCTGGTGCGGGAGCACTTTGAAAAGGTCGCCGCCAACTACGCCTCCTTCTACAGAGGGGAGAGCAGCGAGGCCCACTCCTTCAACATCCGGTTGAGGCGGGTCAGCGAGATGCTCCCCCCCAAGGTCGGTACCATGGTCGATGTCGGTTGTGGACCGGGAATTCTCTTGCGCTGGGTCCTCGAGGAGAGACACCGCTCTCCGGATCCCTCGGCGCGCCTGGTCGGATTGGACTTCGCCGCGGAGATGTTACGGGAGGCCGACAGGTTCGTGGAGGTGGGGGGGAACGCCCGGAGGAGCTACTTCCTCTGCGGGGAGGCCGGGAGGCTCCCGTTCGGGGAAGGCACCGTCGACACGGTGACCTGCATGGGTCTCATGGAATACCTTGACGACGAGGAGAGCGTGCTGGCTGAGGTGTCCAGGGCGATGCGCCCTGAGGGAGTCGTCATCATCACTCTGCCGAACCTGTGGAGCCCTTACCGGTTGTGGCACCGTCTCCTGAACCGCGTCTTCAGGGCGCTCCGGGCCATGTTCCCTCACAGCGGCATGCTCAAAAACATCGAGTTCATGGTCGGCCCGTTCACGAAGGGGATCGCGCACCGGGAGTACTCGGAGGGCGCGTACAAGAAGTTCCTCAGGAGGTTCGAGCTGGAACCCGTTGATGTCTGCTACTACAACTTCAAGCTCTTCCTTACCCCTCTCGACAAGTGGTTCCCGAAGCTGACCGTTAGCGTGAGCCGGCGGCTCGAAAGACTGGGGAGGAGCCCGGCCTCCCGGTTCCTGGCGACGGCATTTATCATCAAAGCTCGAAAGGGGACGGGCGATGGTCATAGGGCAGTTTGACACTTCGCGGAAGGTCATGCTGGTCGCCGAGGCCGGCGTCAACCACGAGGGCGACCTGACTCACGCGAAGAGGATGGTCGAGAAGGCGGCCAAGGCGGGTGCCGACGCAATCAAGTTCCAGACATACAAGACCGAGCAGCTCCTCATGAGCCGGGAGAAGGAACGGATCGCGCAACGGCGGAAGTTCGAGCTTTCCAACCGGCAGTTCCGTGCGCTGGCCGAACACTGCAAAAGCTGGAACATCATGTTCCTCTCGACGCCCTTCGACAAGGAGAGCCTTGAGTTCCTCAACGACTTGGTCCCCGCTTTCAAGATCTCATCCCTTGACTTCAACAATTATCATCTGATCAAGTGCGCCCTCCGCACCGGCAAGCCGCTGATCATGTCGTGCGGGATGAGCAACGACACCACTATTAAGGGGACCTTGGGATTCGTGAGGGAACAGACCGGCCAGGACTTTATCAAGCGGTCGATCACGCTCCTCCACTGTGTTTCGAGTTATCCGGCGCCCTATGAGGAGATCAACCTCATGTCGATTCCCTACCTCGCGGAGCGGTACGGCCTCGAGGTGGGGTATTCGGACCATGCCGTCGGGATCAACATGTCACTCGCGGCGGTGGCCCTGGGCGCCCGGATTGTCGAAAAGCACTTCACCTTGGACAAGGAGATGGCCGGAATTAGGGATCACAGGCTCTCAGCCGACCCGGAAGACCTGAAGCGGCTGGTCGAGGGTATACGGCAGATCGAGGCCGCCCTCGGGAAGAAGGGGAAGGAGATTGCCCCGGCCGAGAAGGACAGCCTCTACCTCATGAGGCGTGGGCTGGTGGCCGCCGCCGACCTCGAGAGGGGAAGCGTCCTGACCGAGGAGAACGTGAAACTGCTTCTGCCTTGCGAGGGCATCCAGGGGGAGAAGTACTTCACGGTCCTCGGGAGGCTAGTCAAGCGGACGATTAAGGAGGGCGAGCCCGTCCGCTTCGATGATATCGCTTGGGAGTAGGGTTTCGGTGCAAGGCCTATCGCGGACCTTCCTGCAGGTCAAGTACGTCGGGAGACTGCTCTGGGAGCTGCCTGCCCATTACCTGAAGTGGGTCGTTTTCGGCCGCGATCCGCTCCTCAGGAAAATGTTCTGGGAGAGGCTTGGCATCGTGCCCCGGCCTCCAGGCGTGGAGGATGAGCGGGTTGTAATCGATACGAACGGGCACGGCGAGTACAACCAGATTCACACCTTTGTTCAGTTGTTCAGGCTCCGATATCCCGACTGGAAGATCATCCTAATCTCCTGGAACCCAGAGATCGTCGAGCTTGCCTCCACCAACAAGAATTTGGACCTGGTGTGCTTCGCGCCGTGGGACGCCGGGTGGATCGCGCGGAGATACTTGAGGGCCCTGAGCCCTCGGCTTTTGATTAGCGTGGACCAGGTCCGCTTCCCCCTCCTGCTGAAGGCCGCCAAGGTGCTGGGGATACGCACGATCCTCGTGAGCGCGAGCCTCCCCGAGGTGTACATCGGGTCCGTCCACCTCAAGAAGGCGCTCGCGTATCGGTTCCACCGGTACTTCGACCGAATCTGCGTGGCGGAAGAGGATGATAGGCGGAACTACGTCCGAATTGGGTGCGAGGAGCGCAAGGTCTCGGTGACCGGTTACATGAAGTTCGACATGGATCACCTGAAGACGACAGCCGAAGAGCGGGGGGCACTGAGGGGAGCGCTCGGGCTCAGCGGCACGGAGGTTGTGTGGATCGCCGGCAGCGTGCGACGTGGGGAGGAGCGCCTCATTTTGGACGCCTACGGACGGCTCAGGCGAAACCTCCCCGATGTCCGGCTGATCCTGGCTCCTCGGTATGTCAAGGACGTCGGAGAAGTGTGCAGGGTCGCTGAAGAGCAGGGTCTGAAGTACGTCCTGAGGACCCAGATCCAAGGCTCCACGCCCGGCGATGCGGTGATCGTGCTTGATACCTATGGCGAACTCGGCAAGCTCTACTCCATCGCGGACGTGGTCTTTATCGGGAATAGTCTCAATCCGGGCGACCAGTACGCCCTCGGCCAGAACCTGATCGAGCCGTTGGTGCACGGGAAGCCTGTCCTCTTCGGGCCCTTCATGAACAAGTGGAAGCCGCTGACGACGTCGCTCAAAGAGGCGTGGCCAGGGCTGGAGGTGAGGGACAGCGCCGAGCTGGCGTCACACATTGCTCATCTGATCCAGAACCACGCGATCCTGGGACGGGTGAAGCGGAAGATCGGGGAAACTCTCGAGCGGAACAGAATGGCAGTCACGAATAACTTCAGTGTGGTAGTGGATCTGTTGGAGCGGGGGTAACGGGAGACGATGCTAGCCCGAATCGTCGACGCAGGAAACCACGCCGTTTGGCTCTACCGTATCTCGCACTGGTGTGAGCGGAGATCGGCGAGGCCTTGGCGGTGGATCGCCTACCTTATCTACCGGTTCAGCCTGATGCTGACGGGGGCAGACATCCCACCGACGGTGAGGATTGGGAAAAATTTCTCCATCCCTCACCCGGTGGGGATCGTGATCGGCACGGGAGTGGTCATCGGGGACAACGTAAAGATGATGAGTGGTGTCGTCCTGGGCTCGAAGAACGCCCACCGCTCGTACTCCGACAACTTGTATCCGGTTGTTGGAAACAACGTGTTCATCGGGGCGAACAGCGTCATCCTCGGGTCTATCACGATTGGGGACGACTCCATTATTGGCGCGTGTACGGTAGTGACCAACCCGATCCCGAGACAGTCGGTGGTACGGGGTGCGGCGCCGCTGGTCGAGCAGCGGGGGCGCGGCCCACGGGAGGAATTGGAGACGTCGTCTTGGTCCTAATCGGACCTGTGCTTGTTCTGGACGGCCTCGATCATAAGGCGAATGCTGTCCTCTAGGCTGACCTTCGGGTGGTAGTTGAGGATCTGTTTAGCCTTCGTCAGATCAGGAATCCTTCGCATGATGTCCTTGTACCTCCCGAAGACCTCCTCGAATGGCACGAACCTCAGCTTGAGTGCCCCCTCGATGTTGGCGATCTTCTTGATCAGGTAAGCCGTTTCGATAACGCTCAGCTCTTCATCGTTCCCGATGTTGAAGATCTCTCCGACCGCAGCCTCGTTTTCCATGGCCAGCATGGTGCCCTCGACCAGATCCGTGACGTACGCCATGGAGCGGGTCTGGGTACCATCGCCATGAATGATCACCTCACGGTTGTGTAAGATGGCGTCGACGAAGAGCGGGATGTGGCCCCCGCTCCAGGTGAAGCTGGACCTCGGGCTGAAGCCGCCGAAGTACCGCAGGATCACCATGGGCACCCTGTAGTCTTTGTAGTACGCGTAGGCGATCTGCTCCCCGTACAGCTTGGACACGGCGTAGCTCCACCGCTTGATCATGCTAGGACCGATCAGGAGGTCGCCGCCCTCCCGTAGGGGGAGGTCAGGCGACATCCCGTAGACGTCCGAGGTAGATGCGTAGATCACCTTGCAGCCGTGGATCCTCGCGGCCTCAAAGATGTGCTCGGTTCCCTTACCGTTGACCCGGAGCGTCCCGATGCTCGGTTCCCGCTCGCCTGTTTTCTTGATGGCGGCCAGGTGGACGATGACGTCTGCACCCTCGGCCAGGGCGTTCATGCGTTCGAAGTCGAGGATGTCCACCTGGTAGAACCAGAACCAGGGGTTGGAGAGGTTGTGACTGATGTTCTCGAGCGTGCCGAAGCTGAGGTTATCGATTCCGACGACATCGTAGCCTCGCGCCAAAAGCTCATCCAGGAGATGAGACCCAATCATGCCGGCGACGCCAGTGACGAACACGCGTGTCATGGGCAACGCTATTCTATCACGTGATCTGCCGCGGGGGAAGGCGCAAGACGACGGTCAATTTGAGATGACGGGAGGGGGTGGCCTTCAGGCGCCGTTGGCCCAGGGGAGTAGACTCTTCTGGTCAGGTCCTGTTCTGTTCGCCCTGGCGCTTCTGGTCCGGCTCCCCGGAATCGGGCGGCCGGAGATCGGCGACGAGAGCGCCGCGGTGGTGGCGGCCGGGCAGACGCTCACGGGCATCGTTGAGCTGCTCGTGACACGCGACGCCCATCCGCCTCTTTATTTTTTCCTGATTTATCTGTGGGGGATGCTAAGCCGGGAGCTCTGGTGGCTCAGGCTCCTGTCAGTCGCGTTCGGAGCGGCGGCATGCGTGCTGATCTACAAGATCGGGGCGGAAACGTTTAGCCCTTGGATCGGCAGGGTCACCTTCTTCGTCGTCACACTCTCGCCGCTCCTCGTCTTCATCTCCCAATACCTGAGGCCGTACTCCCTAGCCCTACTCCTATCCGTGGCCTCGGTCTTTCTCGTGACGCGACTCCTGTGCGCATCCGACTCCCGTTCGTTCGCCAGATTCCTCGCGGGCTATACCGCGTGCGCGGTGCTCGTCCTGTACACTTTTTACTTCTCGCTCTTCGTGGTGCTGGCGGTCAACCTATTCTTGTTCGTTCATTTCATGAGATGGGCACCCAAGCGGCTGGCTGCCTGGGGGGTATCGGCGGTGATCGTTGGCCTCGCGTACCTTCCATGGCTGCCGTACTACACGGCGCAGATGGAACGAGTCTACAGCGGGATCTCCAGCAGCACCCCAATGTTAAAAGAAGCGAAAATGGGGTTCTACGTGGGCACCGTGCAGGTCGGCGCCATCGCCAGGGCGTTTCTAGCGCTGCTCCAGGTCGACGAGTCTCGCGCGTCAGCCGTAAGGGTTTCCGTCCACTACTCCGAGCCGGTGCTGCTGCTGATCGTCCTCGCCGGCGGCCTCACCGTGCTCTGTCTCGCCGTGACCGGCTACTGGCGCCTCCGGCGGAGCGGACAGCTCCCCGCCCTCGCCTCGTTGGTGCTGCTCGTTGCTGGGGTCCCCATCGGCTGCGCCGTGATCCTGTCCGTGGCCGGCGACCTGGGCCTCTTCCGCCCAATCGCGATCAACCTGCGATACTTCGGAGAGAGTGCTGCGTTCTTCGCCTTCGTCCTTTCGGCGTGGCTCCTCAGCGTGAAGCCAAGGTTTCTCGCCACGGGAGCGATCGTGGCCCTCTGTCTCCTCTTCGCGGTTCAACTCCGGTTCATCTATGACTACCCGTTCAACGACCAGTCGCGGCTCCTGGAGATCCTGAACCGGAACCAGGACATCGAGCTTGTGGTCAGCTTCACTTCCAGCGTCGAGCCGTTGTTCGACAAGACCAACCGGCAGCGCTTCCGCGATCGGTACCGAACACTCATCCTCTCCCCTGACGGCGTTGAGGCCGGGATGTCTGCCATCGCGCGCCATGACCGCTTCTATTTATTCCAGATCACCACGGCCGAGCGGATGGTCCAGTTCCCGACGTTCGCCCGGCAGTTCGAGTTAGCACTCAAGCGGCACGACTTCGTAAAGGCCGAGGAGGAGCGCGTGTCCGATGTCCTCACGGTGGCGGTCTTCGAGCGGAGGGGCTTGCCATAGGCCTCCAGCTGCTGACGTCCTGCGTCGTCTGCGAAGGCACCGACATTCGGACCGGGGTCTATGGATCCCTGTCCCGGTGCCGGAGCTGCGGCCACGTCTTCTTCGCCGAACTCCCCGCGGTGCCGCCCGGGGAGCTCTATGGCGAGGAGTATTTCAGCCGGGACGAATACCTGGACTACAAGTCTCAGTATCCTACGCTTGCCCGAAACTTCGACCGCTACCTCCAGCTGATGCGGCAGCACGGAGCCGGGGAGGGGCGGTTGCTCGAAGTGGGATCCGCCTACGGCTTCTTCCTAATCGAGGCCCGGCGTTTTTTCGAGGTTGAAGGGATCGACGTCTGCGCCGAGGCAATCGCCTACGGTCGGGAGCAGTTCGGGCTTAACCTCTACTGCGCCGACTTTCGGGAGTTCGAGACAACCCGACCGTACAACGTGGTCTGCATGTGGGACACAATCGAACACCTGTTCCATCCGAGGGAGTATCTGGCTAGAGCCCGAGACCTCCTTGTGGAGGGGGGTCACCTCTTCCTGACCACGGGGGATATCGGGAGCCTCTTAGCACGGCTCAGAGGGCGGAAGTGGCGGCAAATTCACCCACCGACCCACCTTCATTATTTCTCGCAGGCGACGATTCGGCACCTGCTCGAGCGAACGGGATTCCGTGTCATGGGGATCCGGAGGGTCGGGACGTACCGTGACATTAACAACATGCTTCACGGATTGAGTTTGTTTGGGAGGCGTCAGTTCGTGCGGTGGATCGCGAAAAAGCTGGTGGATCGGACGGGGCAACGGTGGGCGCATCGCCACCTTTACGTGAACCTGTTCGACATAATGTTCGTGGGCGGCAGGAAGGCGTAGCGTGAAACACTGCGACTTGGTTATCCCCCTTTACAACGAAGCGGCCAGCCTCGAGGAGCTCCACCGGCAAATCGTAGTAGTGATGAGTGGCCTCCCGGTGACCTACACCGTGATCTTTGTTGATGATGGGAGCACCGACCGCACCATGGAAATCCTCGAGCGCCTCGCCGACGCAGACCCGCATGTCAAGATCATCAGCTTCACAAGGAACTTTGGCCACCAGATCGCTCTGACGGCCGGGTTGGAGCACTCCAGCGGTGACTGCGTGATTACCATGGACGGCGATCTTCAACATCCGCCCCAGCTGATCCCTGAGCTGCTCCGGGTGTGGGAGGAAGGCCGCTACCAGGTCGTGTCCACAGTTAGGGAGGATCACGACTCGGTTCCGCTCCTCAAGAAGGTGAGTGCCCGCGCGTTCTACAAGCTCATCAACCTGTTCAGCGACATTACCCTCACTCCAGGGAGCGCGGACTTCAGGCTGCTGGACCGGCAGGTCGTCTCAGTGCTGATGCAGTTTCGAGAGAAAAACAAGTTCCTGCGCGGGCTGGTCAACTGGATCGGGTTCAAGAGCACGAGCGTTGCGTACCGCTGCCAGAAGCGGTTCGGCGGCCATCCCCAATACTCGTTTTCCAGGATGGTCAAGTTCGCCTGGGACGGCATTACCGCCCTTTCGGCGTTCCCTCTCCGGCTTGCCTTCTGCTCGGGGTTCTTGATTTCCCTCTGCAGCTTCAGCTACGGAGTATTCGCCATTGTCGCCAAGGTCGTAGGGGTGATGACGGTCCCCGGGTGGACCTCTATCCTCGTGAGCGTGCTGTTCCTTGGTGGTCTCCAACTGATGTTCATCGGCATGCTCGGGGAGTACATCGCCAGAATCTTCGACGAGGTGAAGGATCGACCCCTCTATGTGGTCAAGAAGACGAGGCTGTAGGCTCTGGTAGTGAAGATATTCCACGGACTCAGTCTGTTCAGGGAGGGACTGCCTGCGGGGCTGCGTTCGTGCCTCCCTGCCGGGAAGACAACAACCTTGTGTTCAGGAGTCCATCTTTTCGTCAGTCTTTTCGACACTGTGTTCGTCAGGGCGAGGGAGCGGTAAGTGGACTTTCCTGGCCGAAAAACGGTCCGCCCCTTCGTCGTCGTTTTTCTCATGCTCCTGAACATCGCTCTGAAGATCCCATTCTGGGACAGCGAGGTCTCCGGGTTCGATCGCCCGTGGATGTATCAAATGCAGATGCGGCTCTGGGGAGTCAAGTGGACCGATTTCTCACGTCCATTTGAGAATGCATGGGTGCAGATCGCGAGCCACCACGGTCAAGCCGAATTGCTCCCAATGTTCATCGCAGTGGGCGTGAACAGGCTCCTCGGCCTTCCACAGACCGCGTTCAATATTCAATTTGCCTACGTGCTGCTTGATACCTTCCTGTTGTTACTGGTCTTCTACCTTGCCAGACGCCTATCTGGTTCTGTGGTAGCGGGCATCCTGGCTGCCGCGATGTATGCCTCATATCCCATGCTGACTTATGTCACCATGTTTCCCCTGCAGACCAATTTCACGAACCTGCTGCTTGTGTCCATTGTGCTGCTCTTAATTCTGTACGTGGAGGCACGGAGGACCATCCTGATCTTACCTCTCGCTCTGCTCGCTGTCTTGTTACAGGTAGCCTCCAGACTGGCGATTCTGGACGCCCTGTTTTTATTGATTATTTATTGTGCGTTTGTCATCAATGATTATCTGACGCATCACCGCGGGTTGGCGGTGAAGACCTTTCTAGTAGCGCAATTGAAGGCCCCCCAGGTCTTGTTCCTGGCAGGAATCAGTTGCGGCGTCGTCGTGAACACGCTGATCTATCAGGTTGGAGTAAAACGTGGTATCCGGGTCTTTGGCGTCTACCAGTATTTCTTCAACCACAGGGCGATTAATATTCAGACCGTTGACCTGCTCGAAAGTATGCGCTTTCTGACGACGGTTGCGGCTTACAACGGTATTTTCCTTATATTCATCGGTTTGTTAGTCTCCTTTTCGTACGTATTGATCCTCATGAGGACCAAAACTGTCTCATTCCCTCGGGTCGTGATCTTCGTCTGGTTCGCCTTCTACTTTCTCCCCCCTTTCTTCGCAAGGCGGCTGGATTATAACGAGATCTATTTCGTTCCAATGATCCTGATAACGGCAGATGTTTTCTCCCTTCTGTGCCAGGAAATTCCGGAAGGGAAACGAAGACTGTTCGCCTCGGCGTTTACCGCCTGTATCCTCATAAACATCATGTGGACCGTGGAAACCGTACGAAATATTCAGCTAACAAAGATCCCATTTAGGGTGGCGAGCTATCTGGGAAGGTTGCCAGCCGAGTCTGTTCGGTGGGAGATCCATCCCTACTACTGGATCCTTGGTTCGTTGAATGCGGATTACCATCTCAAGGCTGCGGGGTACTGGATTCGGAAGCATACCTCGCCCGAAGATTCGATCGTTCTGCTCTGCGGGAACGTTTGGCACAAAATGACTGCGGAGTATTACTTCGGCACCCCGTTCATAAATATCTCCAGGCCAGCGGGGAAGAGACTTTATTACTTTGATCAGGCGGTATTAAAGGGTTTGGCTGATACCGACCTAGAGATGGCGCGGCGAGATCCTCGCGACTACATCGCCAAGCGGCTGTTCAGAAAAAACTATGTGCTGGACGGGGTCTCTGATTTTTACGTCGTGTTCATTCACCCTCTGGAGGAGCTCTCGGAGGCGGGCGGGATAGCGTTTGCTGCTTCTCCAGGCTGCGATGCCCGAACAAAGGCCGTGCTGGATGCGAAAGTGTTCCGCGTAGGAGAGATTCTTGGGATGGGAGGCAGAGCCGAGATTACAATTTATAGTTTTGTTCCCCACGAGTTCGTGTCCTACGATGAGCGAGACGCGAAGCGGGCGTTCGACCGTGAGTTCGCGACGTGGGAAGCCTTGTGGGGGAATAACTATTACGCCCAGATGGATAATCACTTCTTTGGGGAATGACTGACGACAAGGACCGCACCGGGGGGAGCAAGGCCGCGCGGCGGTTCTCGCGCCAGGGCCCGGCCGTCTTCGCCGCCGATCTTATGGCTTGGAAACGCTACACGGCCGAGATCCACGAGCGCGACCAGCAGCGACGGGACCTGTACGTGGATCTCTTGTGGTGGGTCCAATGCACCGGACACCGAACGGTTGCGGAAGCGTCCTTCGACCGCACCCGGCTCCTCGAAATCGGCGTCGGGGGGGGAGCATGTGCCGTTCGAGTTGGACGCGGTGAGAATCGAGCACTACGTCGCCGTCGATACCGATCCGGTCTCGCTGGTAACCGCACGCCGGAAGTATCCTTGGCTCCGAACGATTTTGGCGGACGCCGCGAGGC
>JACOUJ010000420.1 GCA_016177865.1 Candidatus Rokuibacteriota bacterium | reverse complement strand
CTGGTGTATAGTTACATGCGTCTGGTTCGATCGTCGGTTCAATAGCGAGCCCGCATTTCCCCAGACCGCGTTTCCCGCCACTTCTTCCGCACTGTGGGGCGTGTTGCGATCATCCGCGGAAGACTGATTGGGCCCAGGCGCGCCTTGGCAAGGAAACGGACCACCATGTCCTTCACTTGCGCCGACCCCGATCCAGCGGGACGCCATCCCGCCCGGAATGGCCGGACGCGACGTACTGGCCTGCGCCGTGACCGGGAGCGGCAAGACGGCGGCCTTCCTGTTGCCGATCCTGCACCGCCTGGCCGGCCGCCGGCGGGGCGTCACGCGCGTGCTCGTCCTCACCCCGACGCGGGAGCTGGCCGCGCAGATCGACGACCACCGGCGGCAGCTCGCGCGCCATGTGGGCATCGGGGGCGCCTCCGTCTACGGCGGCGTCGCCATGGGGCCCCAGGAGCAGGCGTTCCGGCGCGGCGCCGACGTGCTGGTTGCCACCCCGGGCCGACTGCTGGATCACTTCCGCTTTCCCTACGCGCGGCTGGCCGACCTCGAGGTCCTGGTCCTGGACGAGGCCGACCGGATGCTCGATATGGGCTTCCTGCCGGACATCCGCCGGATCCTCAAGCAGTTGCCCGCCAAGCGGCAGACGCTGTTCTTCTCGGCGACCCTGCCGCCGCCGATCGTGGCGCTGGCCCGCGAGATGCTGCGGGATCCCGTGGCCATCAACGTCGAGCGGCCCTCCGCGCCGGCTACGGGAATCACGCAAACCGCCTATCCGGTGCCCCAGGAGCTGAAGTCGGCGCTCCTGCTCGAGCTGCTGAAGCGGCCCGACGTCCGCAGCGTGCTCGCCTTCACGCGCACCAAGCACCGCGCGAACCGGCTCGCGGATTTCCTGGCGCGGCACGGCGTCGCCTCCGACCGCATCCACGGTAACCGCAGCCAGGCCCAGCGGACGCAGGCGCTGTCGCGCTTCAAGGACGGGCAGGTGAGCGTCCTCGTCGCCACGGACATTGCGGCGCGTGGGATCGACATCACCGGGCTCAGCCATGTCGTGAACTTCGACGTGCCGGCGGTCCCCGACGACTACATCCATCGGGTGGGACGGACGGCGCGCATGGAGGCCCTTGGCGACGCGCTGAGCCTGGTCTCGCCCGGCGAGGAGGCGGATTTCCGCACCATCGAGCGGTCCCTCGGCACGCGCATCGAGCGCGTGGCGGTGCCGGGTTTCGATTACCGGCAGAAGGCGGCCGAGCGCTTCGAGGTGCCGCTGGCCGATCGTATTGCAAGCATCCGCGCGCGGAAGGCCAACGACCGGGCCCGCGGCCGCGCCAATGCCCAGAGGCGAGCGCGACCAGTCCCTCTTGCTCGGTAAAACGATCCCACATGCCCTTGGCGGGCTCGACAGTGCGGGGGAGGCAGGAGTGCTCGGCCGCCAGGACAGGCGCGTAGCGTTGAAGCCTCCAGGGCTTCCTGCTAAGCTAAGCCTCCATGGTGAAAAGGACAGAAGGCCCTCGCTGCTTCGAAGCCCACCCCCCGACGCCTGAAGCCATCAAGGTGGCCATGTCTGAGGCGTCACAGGGTTGACATTTGGCACCGGACGAAAGTGGCCATGATCCTGGGATGTTGGCAGGTAGAGGCGCGCTCTTGTAAGCCGGGCGGGCTTTTACTCATGGAAATGCTGACACCGTGGATCGCTCTGGAGTCACTGCTGCCGCAGTCGCCGGGCTAGGAGAACAGTGGACTACGAGGAGATCCGCCGGTGCCTCGCGGATTGCCGCTTCACTGACCATGCTCGCAGGGAAATGGAGACCGAGCCGCTCGGAGTGATCCGGGTCGATGAGGTCCTGGGGGCCCTGGAGGTGGGTGAGATCATTGAGGAGTATCCGGAGGATAAACCGTATCCCAGTTGTCTGCTCCTGGGACGGACGGCGGAAGGAAGGCCGCTCCATATCGTCTGCGCCCCAATTCCGGTTGAGGGCCGGTTAGTCATCATTACGACATACCAAGCGGATCCCGCGCGATGGGATCCGGAATTCAGGCGGAGGAGAACGCCATGAAGTGCGTCATCTGCAAGACCGGAGAGGTCAAGCCTGCCATCGTGCAGGCCGAGATTAAAGTGGGACGCGACCGCCTCTTGGTCACTGTCGAGGCCGAGGTCTGTCAGGAGTGCGGTGAGCCCTATTACTCTGCCGGGGCGCTCCGGCACCTGGAGCGCGTGAGGGAAGACTTCACCCGGAATGCCATCGCTCCTGCTTCGGTCGGGAAGGTCTATCAGGTGCCCTGAGCGCGTCAGGCTATGAAGCGGACCACGGAGGGAAGATGCCACCATGTCGAGATCAACCGGTTGGACGGGCCTGAGGAGGAGGTGGCGGAGGCAGCGGTTTTTCTGGCCTCTGACGCCGCCCGCTATATCACGGGGACCGTCCTGACGGTGGATGGTGGCTGGACCGCCTACGGCTACGTCTGAGCTACGCCTCAGGGCGCGAGCGCCGGAATGCGGAGTTAGTTGGGGCGCCTCAGGGGCGAGATGAGGTCAGGCCCTAGGGGGCCTCGTAGCGGACGGTCACGACGGTCTTGATCCCGCCGCGGACGTTCCAATCGCCGGTCACTTCGATCCGCCGGGGGGCGATGGCGGCAACCAGGTCGTTCAGGATCCGGTTGGTCACGTCCTCGTGGAACGCGCCCTCGTCGCGATACGACCACATGTAGAGCTTGAGGGACTTCAGCTCCACGATCCACTGATCCGGGACGTAGCGGATGCGAATCGTCGCGAAGTCGGGCTGGCCTGTCAGGGGACAGAGACAGGTGAACTCGGGGATCGAGAGGTCGATCTCGTAGTCGCGGTCGGGATGGGCGTTGGGGACCCGCTCGAGCTTCTTCGAGGGTTGGGTCGGCACGGCAGTCCGGGCCTACCCCTGGGAGCCGTCGCCCCGGCCTTTAATGAGGGCGTCGAGCCGAGCAATGAGCGCCTTGATATCTGTGGAGAGACTTCGCTGGCCGTCAATCATAGCGCGGAGAGCTTGCTGGATTTCGAGGTGCTGCTCGCGGATCCGCACGTCGAGCTGGGGGAAGCGCTCCTCCTGGAGGCGATTGTTCTCCCGGAGAAGGCGCACCATCTCCTCGCTTGATGCTCGGGTTGGAAGACTCTGAAAGCCTGCGATCAGTGTGACCTTCAGATCGGCAAAGCCGGCCCCGACTTCTCCTTTGAGGTCGGCAAACCCACTTCTCAGGTCTTCATGGACCGTTTTCAAGCTCACGTTTTCGGACTTCCTCTTGGCCACGACCTCTTCTCTAATGCGCACCATACCACGCTGTGCCTTTCAGCGCAACGCTCGCGGCCTTGTTGAACCGTATCGTCACGCAGGCCAGTTACGGAGATGGTAGGCTTGGTCCCAGAAGAGGTATTCGTAGCGGCTGGAGGCGACGAAGTGCTCAGTCATCCGCTGTCGTTGGGAAGCCGTGGCGTCGGTCGCGAGTCTGTCGAGGAGCCGAAACTGCTCCTGGACGAGCAGGCGGAACTCCGTTCCCGCGTAGGCGTGGACCCAGCGGGCATACAGGGGGTTTCTCGGGCGCGAGCGCTGAAGGCGAATCCCCACCTCCTGGTAGATCCAGTAACAGGGGAGGATCGCGGCCGAAAGCTCCCCGAGACCTCCGAGCTCAGCCACACTCAAGAGGTGGCGCGTGTAGGCGTGGGTCACTGGCGCCACGGGCGTCCGCTCCAGGGCGCGCTGAGACAGGCCGAGGCGCCGGGCGAAAGTCGCGTGAAGGGCTTGTTCCACCAGAACCGTGTTGCGGGCGTGCCGGGCGAAGAGATCCATCGTGGAGAGATCCGGGGCTTTGGCCCCGCCCAGGCAGAGCACCCGGGCAAAATCCTGGAGATAGAGGAAGTCCTGGCGGATGAAAAACACAAACTTCTCCCGGGGCAGCGTGCCAGCGCCAAGCTCCACGAGAAACGGATGGTGGAAGATCGCCTGCCAGATGGAGGCGGCGGCGCGCCGGAGGGTTTGACGAAGGGGGGCCGCCATGCGCCCCAGGATAGCACAGGTCAGCGGTTCTGAAGGAGCTTCGCGAGGACTGGTCTCAGGCGGTCGGCCATCTTCTGATGCCCGCGGGCGTTTGGATGGAGCCTGTCGACACGGAGGTCGGGCTCCGTGATGATCCCCCGAAGCAGATCTTCCACCAGGACCGCCTGGTACCGCCGGGCTAGGTCTCGAAGGCCTCGCAAAAGCGGGTCCGGCCCGAACACGGGGCTCACGTGTAGGAGGACAAGGCGGGCGCCGGTCTGCCGGATCCGCCTGGCAATCTCGTCCAGGTTCCGGAGACTCGATTCCGCTGGGAGCCGGCGCAAGTGGTCATTGATCCCAAGCTCGACCACCACAATCTGGGGCTGGTGAACCAGGACGTCGCGGGCAAGGCGGGCGAGCCCGTCCGCCGTCATGTTCCCGCTCACCCCGGCGTTGATCGCCGTGATCCCGAGGGACCGCTCCAGGAGCGCCGGGTAAGCGACCGACTGCGGGAGGCTATGGCCCGAGGTGAGGCTATCGCCCAGGAAAGCGACCACCGGTCCGGCTCCCTGGGCCTCGAACGGAAGGAGCAAGAGGGTGGGAAGGAGTGAGATGAAGACACCAAGCCGGCGGGCCTGCACGGAAAATCTCATCGGTCCAGAGGCCGCAGCGTCACCGCCATAGTTGCGCCCCATGGTAGCATGAAGATGAAGGGCGTCCGATGAACTCAGAAGAGGAGCGCGAGCAATGAAACTGGCATCCCAAGTCGTATCAAACGAAGCCCCGGGGGGTGAGAATTGGCCGGTCCCGACACCTTCAGAGTCCGACGATAGTCTGCTTGACGCGTACTCACGGGCTGTGATCAACGCGGCAGAGAAAGTGAGCCCGTCGGTTGTCAATATCGGTGTCCGCCAGCGTGAGAGGGGCCGGCGCGGGATGCATCCCGGACCCCGTGGGGAGGGCCAAGGGAATGGCTCGGGGTTCATCTTCACCTCGGACGGGTTTATTCTGACGAACAGCCACGTCGTGCACGGGGCCACCGCGGTGGAGGTGACGCTTTCCGATGGACGCCGCGTTCAGGCCGGGATGGTGGGGGATGATCCCGACACCGATCTGGCGCTCGTCCGAATCAGCGCCCCATCCCTCGTCCCCGCCTCATTGGGCGATTCGGACCCGATCCGCGTCGGGCAATTGGTGATCGCGATCGGGAATCCTTACGGGTTCCAATGCACGGTGACCGCCGGCGTGGTGAGCGCGCTCGGGCGCTCGCTCCGATCGCGGTCCGGCCGGCTGATCGACAACGTGATCCAGACGGACGCGGCTCTCAATCCCGGCAACTCCGGTGGTCGCCGGCCGTCTGATCAAGGACGGCAAGGTCAGACGTGGCTACATCGGGGTCGGCGGGCAAAACGTGCCACTCCCTGGCCGCGTTGCGCGCTTCCATCAGGTGCCAGTGGGGAGCGGCATTCTCGTGGTGTCCATCGAGGGTGGAAGTCCTGCCGAGCGGGCCGGCCTCCTCGAAGGGAACGTCATCGTCGAATCCAGCGGCCACCCGGTCACCGGGATCAGTGATTTGCACCGGTTCCTGACGGATGCGCAGGTGGGGTTGAGATCGCCGCTGACGATCATCCGGCGAGCCGAGAAGATCGTTCTCGAGATCGTCCCGGAGGAATCCAAAGGCCGGGGAGAGGGGTAGCCGCGCCCGTGGAGGATTGGCGCCGGAATCTCACCGATGACGACGAGGGTCTCGCGACGATTCTGCGCGAGGCGAAGATAATCGCCGTCCTCGGCGCCAAAGCCGACCGTTCCGAGCCGGCCTTCTTTGTCCCGGCATACCTCCTGGCGCGGGGCTACCGAATCCTTCCGGTGAACCCGAAGTTCCAAGGGCAACGCATCTTTGACGTCCCGGTGGTAGACACGCTGGCCGAGTTACCGGAGACGGCCGACGTCATTGAGATCTTTCGGCGGCCGGAGTATCTCCCCGGGCACGCGGAGGAGATCCTGTCCCTGGCGTGGCGCCCCAGGGCCGTGTGGTTTCAGCTCGGGATCCGCCACGACGGCGCCGCGGAGCGCCTGGCGCGCAGCGGCATCCGTGTGGTTCAGGATCGCTGCATGATGCCGGAGCATCGCCGCCTCGT
>JACOUJ010000419.1 GCA_016177865.1 Candidatus Rokuibacteriota bacterium | reverse complement strand
CCTCGATCTGCCGGATTCGCTCGCGGGTCACATCGAAGCGCCGCCCGACCTCTTCCAGCGTGTGCTCCGCCTCCTCGCCGAGGCCAAAGCGCAACCGGAGAATTTGCTGCTCCTTCAGCGTCAGACTCCCCAAGGCCT
Source organism: Candidatus Rokuibacteriota bacterium (assembly GCA_016177865.1). Classification (GTDB taxonomy): domain Bacteria; phylum Methylomirabilota; class Methylomirabilia; order Rokubacteriales; family JACOUJ01; genus JACOUJ01. The sequence goes on along the minus strand of JACOUJ010000419.1, from coordinate 4,118 downwards.
TCTCCACCTGCCGGCGAAGGTCCCGGTCCACGAGTCCTTCCGTCGGAGAGAGCTCCTGTCGATCCTCGACGAAATCCGCGAGGTCCGAGTCCTCCCCGATGGGCGTCTCGAGCGAGAGGGGCTTCCGCGTGGATTCGAGGATGAGCCGGACCTTGCTGGCCGGCAGTCCCGTCCGCTGGGCCAGCTCCTCTGGGGTGGGTTCTCGCCCCAGCTCCTGGACGAGGTTTCGATTCACGCGGGACAGTCGATTCAGGGTCTCCACCAGGTGAACCGGGATACGGATGGTCCGGCCATGATCCGCGATGGCACGGGTGATGGCCTGACGAATCCACCAGGTCGCGTAGGTCGAGAACTTGAAGCCGCGGCGGTACTTGAACCGGTCAACCGCCTTCATCAGCCCGATGTTCCCTTCCTGGATGAGATCGAGGAGAGACAGGTCGTGATTGATGTATCGCTTGGCGATGGAGACGACAAGCCGAAGGTTGGCCTCCATCAGCTCCTCCTTGGCCTGCCGGATCTCGCGCTCCCCTTGGCCGACATCCTCCAGGACAGCCCCTAGCGCCTTCCGGGAGAGCCCGACGTCTTCCTCGACCTCACAAACACGCTGGGCCGCCTCTGCTCGCGTGAGCTTTCCCTCCCGGAGGAATCGTTCGATGCAGGCCACCCGTTGCCCGTGTCCCTTGAGGCGACTGGCTAACTGCTCGACGAGCGGCAACTTGAAGGGGAAATCTCCCAAGAGGCGCGCGGCTTCGCTCTCGACCTTGGCCCGCTCGCCATTCCTTTTCTGAGCGCGCGCGGCCGCCATCTCGAGGCGTCGGATCCTGGCGAGGATCCGGAGAAACTCCCGGGTTTCATCTCCCTTGAGGGCGCCTTCAGGGTGGGAGAATAGATCCTCGGGAGCCACGGCCCCGCGCTCCAGTTCCGCGCCGAGGGCGAAGAGTTCGCGCAGCACAATCGGAGTCCGGACAATGGCCCGTCGCATCCGGCAATGCCCCTCTTCCATCCGGTGTCCGATCTCGACCTCGCGCGCCGCGCTCAGGAGCGAAACCCGGCCGATCTCCCGGAGGTAGACCCGGACCGGATCCTCCGCCGCCGGTCGTTCCATTTCCTCTGCTTCGTCGCTCAGGTCAAGATCGGCGGCATCGCTCTCGGAGACTTCATCCGGCTCAACGTCTCCCGGGTCGGGCCGGGCGGAATGCCGGACCTCGAGGGGGAGAATGCCGGGCTGAACCTCGCTCTCCGGGGCTTCGTTCTTGAGATGAAAGCCAGGTAGCTCCTTGTAATCTATAACCTTTCGAGTCATCGTACGTGGACCCTCTTTGTGGAATAACTCAATAGCTTAGACGGATGTTCCCCCTTTCTGGATTCAAAAAAAATGCCAGATCCCGCTGCCGTCGGATATTATGGAAATCCAGGGGGCCGAGATATAAAAGCTAAGAGAGATAGGCAGTTAGGAGGCATCTAGACGTGCGGGCAGAGATCGTGACCATCGGTTCAGAACTCCTTCTGGGTCAGATCGTCGATTCGAACGGCGCCTTCATTGCGCGGGAATTGGCGGGCATCGGTCTCGATCTCCATTTCAAAACATCTGTGGGGGATAACCTTGGCCGCCTCACCGATATCCTCAAGCTCGCGCTGTCCCGGTCGGAGGTGGTGATTACCACAGGGGGGATCGGTCCCACAGCCGACGACATCACCCGAGAGGCGGTGGCCCAGGCGACGGGGTGCCCGCTCGAGTTTTCTACTGATCTCATGGCTAAGATCGAAGCGTTTTTTCGCACCCGTGGCTTGGGGGTGAGCCCGTCCAATCAGAGACAGGCATATGTTCCCCGAGGAGCGATTCCGATTCCCAATCCCGTGGGGACCGCGCCCGGCTTCATCGTTGAGGTGGGGGCCAAGACCATCGTGACCCTTCCCGGCGTTCCTCGGGAGATGGAGCATTTGCTGACGAGCCGGGTTATCCCGTATCTCAAGGATCGCTACCACCTCTCCGGACTCATCCAGTCCCGCATCCTCAAGGTGTGCGGGCTCGGGGAGAGCCGGGTAGGAGAGGCGCTGAAAGACTTTATGGAAAGAGGATTCAATCCGACGGTCGGGACGATGGCCCATTTGGGGCAGGTGGACATTCGCATTGCCGCGAAGGCCGGGACGCCGGAGCAGGCGTGGGAGCTGATGGTCCCAGTGGAGGAAGAAATCCGTCGACGTCTCGGGGAGTTCATCTTTGGAGCAGATCGCGACACCCTCGAAGGCGTCGTGGTCGCTGCCCTTCACTCCCGAAGATGGCGACTGGCCACGATCGAGATCGGGAGTGGAGGGGTCCTGAGCTCGCGAGTCCAGGGGGTCCCGGACGGGCCGACCGTGTATCGTGGTGGGCTGGTCGCGTCTTCGATCGCAGGAACTCTGCCTCCGCCCTTTGACCGATCGGAGCCTGGTGGATCTGTGACGGAATTGGCTTGCGCGGTGAAAGAGTGGTTTCACGTGGAGGTCGGAGTGTCGGTGGTCATTCCTCCCGTGCCGAAGGAAGCCTCAATTGTGGCTCGTGTGGGGGTCGCGACGCCTGATATGACGACGGAGAACGAATTCAGTGGGGGTATCGGCGTGTCGCAGGCGCAGGGAAGAATCGCGACGCTCGGGCTGGATTTGATTCGGAGGAGGGTTTGATTTTTCATTATTTATCTCAATTACCTAGTTATCGATAGGAAATCAAACTAACTTCTTGACATATCCGACCAGATTAGTTTAGTATTCCGTGAAGTCTCTCCGAGAAGTTCTCCGGAGAGTTCGGAAGGAATGCCGGCATGACGACTGTTTCTCTTGAGGCCTCGATTCGACCCCACGGCGGTAGGTTGATCGATCTCGTCCTGCGCGGTGACGCCCTCGTGGAGGCCCGTCAACGGGCTGCCTCGCTCAAGCGCATTGCCCTCAACGCGCGGACCATGTCGGATCTCGAGCTGATTGCCGTTGGCGCCTATAGCCCCCTCGAGGGATTCATGGGGCAGGCGGACTATCGGAGTGTCTTGCAGGCCATGCGACTGGCGAACGGTCTTCCCTGGACTCTCCCCATTACCCTCGCGGTTCGAAAGGCTGCCGCTGACGCCTTGAGGGAAGGGGACGAAGTCGCCTTGATGGCCCCCTGGGACGAGCCACTCGGCATTCTGCATCTGGAGGAGCGCTACCCTTACGACGGGCATGAAGAGGTCCGCCTCGTCTACGGGACAGAGGACCCTGCTCACCCCGGGGCGGCATACCAGCTCGCGCGGGGAGACGTCCTCCTCGGGGGAAGGATTGACTTGATCGCCCGCACGCCGCTGCCGGAGTTCGAGGCCTACCGCCTGGATCCGGCCGGCACACGGGCCCGATTCCGCGAGCTCGGATGGCGAACGGTCGTGGCGTTTCAGAGCCAGCAGCCGATCCACCGGGCGCATGAGTATATCCAGAAGTGCGCCTTGGAGCCGCTCGATGGTCTCCTCATCCACCCCCTGGTCGGCAAGACGAAGCTCGATGAGCTTCCGTCCGAGGTTCGGGTTCGCTGCTACCAGGTCCTGGTCGAGCAATACTACCCGAAGGACCGGGTGGTCCTCGCTGTCTTCCCGGGGGCCATGCGTTACGCCGGCCCGAGAGAGACGCTCTTCCATGCCCTGGTCCGAAAGAACTATGGCTGCACCCACTTCATCGTCGGGCGGGAATACGCGAGCATCGAAACCGTGTCATCCCCCCTGACCGTGGACGCGTTCTTCGCGCAGTTTGATCCTGAAGAGCTCGGCATCGTCCCGCTCTTTTTCGACGAGATCTTCTATTGCCGTCGCTGCGAGACCGTCACGTCGCCCAAGACCTGCCCTCACGGTCCCCTGGATCGGATGGCCTTGAGCGGCGCCCTGGTGCGCGAGCTCTTGGGCCGCGGGGAGCGACTGCCCCTGGAGTTCACGCGCCCGGAGGTCGCCGAGATCCTGAGGGAGTGGGCGCGCGGGCCGGAGCGCCCGGGCGCGCCCATGCCCGTGGTAAAAGAAACCAAGGCCCAGCGGACCGAGCGGTTGAAGCGCGAGACGAATCCCTGGGAGCAGTTCCCGACAATCCTCCGATTTGCCCGAGAGGGGTTCCAATCGATCCCGGCCGAGTGG
>JACOUJ010000418.1 GCA_016177865.1 Candidatus Rokuibacteriota bacterium | reverse complement strand
GGATCCGGATGTTAAAATCGTCGTCCTGATAGGGCTGGAGCCGATGACGCTGACGCATGAGCTCACCGACCTGGGCCTCGACCTCTTTCATCTCCGCATCGGGCTTGACCTTCACCGCGATCGATCCCACGGCCCGCGGGTTGGACTGGTGCCTCCCGAGGACCTTCTTCTTGGCCGTGGAGAGAGGGATGAGGACAAGGTCATCCTGATCCTGCCCCCAGGCGGACTGCCCCTTGCGGTCCAGTACGCCGACCACGGTGAAAGGCACGTTCTTGATCCGGATCGTCTGCCCGATCGGGTCCCCCCCGCCGAAGAGGTTCTCCGTCACCGAAGCCCCGACGACCGCCGACTTCGTGGAGGCGTCCACGTCCTCGGGGTTGATGAACCGCCCGACCGTGAGGTTCCAATCGCGGGCCTCCTGGTATTCCGGGGTGACGCCGAAGACCGAGGTCGACCAGTTGAGGTTTCCGGCCACGACCTGGGCGCCGCCCCGCGTGCTCGGGGCCGTCACCTGGACGCCGGCCACCTCCAGGGCGATGGCCCGGGCGTCGTCCTCCGTCAGGGTCTGGACCGTGCCGAACCCCCAGCGGATCCCGCCGGCCGTACTGCTCCCCGCCTGGACGATCATCAAGTTCGAGCCCATGCTCTGGATCTGCTCCTGAATTCGGACCTGCGCCCCGGCCCCGACCGAGATCATGGCGATGACAGCGCCGACCCCGATGATGATTCCGAGCATCGTGAGGACGGTCCGGAGGGTATTCACGCGCAGGGAGCGAAGGGCAATGCGGACGCTGGCCCAGATGTTCACAATCAGGTCTCCGTCTCTACGGGGAGGGTTCTTAGCACCTCCTCGGCCACTCGAGGCCGCGTGACGGTGTCATCTTTGACGATGCGGCCATCCTTGAACGTCACGACGCGGGAGGCGTAAGCGGCCACGTCCGGCTCGTGGGTGACGAGGACGATGGTAATGCCCTTTCGGTTGAGCGCCTGGAAGATGGCCAGGATTTCCACGCTCGTGCGCGAGTCCAGGTTGCCGGTTGGCTCGTCCGCGAGGATGAGGATCGGATCGTTCACCAGGGCGCGCGCGATCGCGACCCGCTGCTGCTGCCCGCCGGAGAGCTGGCTGGGATGATGGGTCTCACGCCCCGCGAGCCCCACCTCATGAATCCGCGCGAGGGCTTTGGGCCTCCGCTCGCGCGGCGCGGTGCCGTTATAGAGGAGAGGCAGCTCGACATTCTCGACGGCGCTCGTCCGTGGCAGGAGATTGAAGGTCTGAAAGACGAAGCCGATCTTTTTGTTCCGGATCCTCGCGAGCTGGTCCCGGGTCAGGGCGGAGACATCCTCGCCGTCGAACCGATAGCGCCCCGCGGTCGGTGTATCGAGGCAGCCCAGGAGGTTCATGAAGGTGGACTTGCCTGATCCTGATGGGCCCATGATCGCGACGCACTCGCCGGCCTCGATCCTGAGAGCGACCCCGCGGAGGGCGTGAACGACCTGATCCCCGAGCCGGTAATCTTTGGCGAGCCCCTCGATCTCGATGAGCGTCATGGCCTTTGCCGGAATCTATCTCCCTATCGGAAACCGGCCAGGGGTCGGCCCGCGAGACTGGGTGCGTTCGTTCGACCCGATGATGACTTCCTGACCTTCTTTGAGATCCCCGCGCACGATCTCGGTGGACGTGCCGTCTGTCAGGCCGTAGAGGATCTGGACCGCCTGGGGCTTGCCGTCAGGACCGAGAGCGTAGACCCGTCCCGGGGTGACGATGGGCGCCGATCCAGGCCCGCCTCGCCCTCCCGGAGTGCCGAACAGCTCCTCGAACTTCCGCTTCTGATCCGGGGTCAGCATCTCTTTGATCTTCTCGCGACTCTCGGCCAGGAGCCGCTGGCGCTGGGCCTCACGCGCCTTCTCATCGAGGCCCTGCTGGGTGGCCGCCCGGAACTGCTGGCGCTGCTCATTCTGGATCGCGTCGAGCTTCGACTGCTGCTCGCGGGTGAGGGCAAGCTCGGTGATGAGCCGCTGGCGGAACTCCTCCTGCTGCCGGCCGCCGCCGGATCCCCCCCGGCCCTGACCGCCGCCTGGCCCGCCCTGGCCCGGTCCGGTTGCCAGCGCCGGTGGCGACCCGGAGTCCTGTGTGGGACGCTGCGCCACTTCGCGCGGCCCTTCGCCCTGGGGCCTGAACCGGAGCCCGGCGTTCGGGACCTTCAGCGTATTCTCTCGCCGATCAACCACGAGCCTCACGTTGGCGGTCATGCCGGGCTTGAGCGTCTTGTTCGGATTCGAGACCGCGATCACGACGATGTAGGTCACCACGTTCTGGACTACCTGAGGGGCCTGCCGGATCTGGACGACCTGGCCCCGAAAGGTCTCACCGGGGAACGCGTCGACGGTGAACGTGGCCTCCATTCCCTCCCGGATTCGGCCGATGTCGGCCTCGTCCACACTCGTGTCCACCTGCATCCGGGTGAGGTCCTGGGCGATCGTGAAGAGGACCGGCGCCTGGAGGCTGGCGGCCACAGTTTGCCCGACATCCACGTTGCGCGAGACGACGACGCCATTCACGGGCGCCCGAATAAAAGTGTGATCGAGGTCCACCTGGGCTTGGGCGAGGGCCGCCTGCTTCTGCCGAACCTGGGCCTCGGCCGACCGAAGCTGGGCCTCGGCCACCTTCAATTGCGCCTGGGCGGATCGAACTGCTGACTGGGCGGCTTGCTCTTGAGCGCGCGTGGCCTCGAGCGCCGCGGTGGCGGAGTCATAGGCCGCCTGGGCCGTGTCCTTGTCGCTCTGGGCGACGAGGCCGCGTTGGAGCAGATCCGCTTGTCGGTCGAGAGTGCGCTTGGCATCCGCCACGCCTACCCTGGCCTTCGCAGTATTGGCCTGGGCGCCAGCCACCGCCGCAAGGGCATTGTCCACCTCAGCATGCTTCTGCTGCACCGCGGCTTGCTGATTGAGCACGGCGGCCTGGCTCGACTCCAGATCCGCCCGAGCCTGACTCACCTTGGCCTCAAGGGTCTCCGGGTCGATCCGGGCGATCAACTGGCCCTTGGTGACCGGGGAATTGTAATCGGCCAGGATCTGCTTGACCATCCCCGAGATCTGGCTCCCCACTTGAACTGTGGTCACGGCGTTCAGCGTCCCGCTGGCCGAAACGCTCGCGACGAGTGAGCCCCGCTCAACCCGGGCGAGCCGGTACTTGGTCGCGCCGTTCTTCAGCGTTGTGGAGTAAACGTAGGCGCCGGTTGCCAGCCCGACGACGACGGCGGCCGCGACGATGATCAGGAGGGGTCGCCGCACGCGGCTCCACTCCGCCTAGTAGGTCCCCGGGGACAGACTCGGGGGCGGTACAGGAGCGGCCGGATCACGTTCGAGGGTCACCCGCATGGTAGCGGTCTGCCCTACGACGATCTGGACCTCCTGCTGGAAGGGTCGGTAGCCCCACGCCACCACGGCCACCTGGTAAGACCCCGGGGCGAGCGTGGCCGCCCCTCCGGCGAATTGCTGCACGGGTCCGAGGTACTGCCCATTCACATAGACGTGGGCGTCACGGGGCTCGACCTCCAGGTGGACATAGCCGACGTCCGGGGCCGGCGGGACATACGAATAGGCCGGAGGCGCGGGGTAGTAATTGTAGGGATAAGATGGATACGAATAGTACGGATACGGAGCATAGTACCAGGGGAACAGGGGGAGGAAGAAACCAAAGCTGAAGGACGTCCGCGCATGGTGGTGAAAGCCTCCACCTCCGCCGCGGTGAAAACCTCCACCTCCACCGCCGTGGAAGCCTCCCCTCCCGCCGCGCTGCGCCAGCGCGGGCTGGACGATGGCGAGGCTCACGAGGCCAACAAGGCCGATGAGGAAGACCTTCCGCATGGCCACCACTCCTTTACTCACGACTGATCCTACTACTCAGACGGAAGAACCCGATAAGACATTCTACTTCAAAGCTTACCGTCGGCCGAGCGCGTTGTCCAGCCGGGCCCGCGC
>JACOUJ010000050.1 GCA_016177865.1 Candidatus Rokuibacteriota bacterium | reverse complement strand
CCTTTGACTTCTTTGTCGGGCAGCGCGTCGAGGAGCAGAGTGGTCGGCACCGGTGGATCCCCGCTCATGGTCCAAGAGAGGGCGGGGCCAGTTCCAGCCGGGCGGCCCGCCCCGGGCTGAGTTTAGCGCCGGGCGGAGGGTCCTGTCGGGTAACGACTCCTTGGCCTCTCACCTCCAGCGCGACGTCGTGGGGTCCGAGTTGGGCGAGGGCCTGACGGAGGGTCTTCCCTCGAAGATCAGGCATGACGGGGACCGCCTCCTCCAAGGGAGGCCGGGCCACGTCTTGAGCCGCGGCCAGGAACACACGCCCCGTGCGAACCAAATGGACCGGAGGGCTGTTAGACGGCCTGACTTGAAGATAGCGAAGGATCTGGCCCGCGATGGCGGAGAAGATCGGGGCTGCCGCCTCGCTCCCCCAGACCACCCCCTTGGGTTCATCGAGAAGGACGAGCATGGCGAAGCGCGGGTTGTCGGCCGGGGCGAAGCCAACGAATGAGAGAACTCCCGGCTCTCGCGAGTAGACCCGCGTCTTGGGATCAAGCTTCTGGGCCGTCCCTGTCTTCCCAGCGACATCGTATCCGTCCACGGCCGCGTTCTTCCCCGTCCCCTCGTGGACGACCGCCGTGAGGATCTCGGTCAAGGTCCGAGCCGTCTCCGGGGAGACGACCTGACGCACCGCGTTCGGTCGAAAGCCACGAACTTCCTCTCCCCTCGAGTCGAGAATACTTCGGACAAGCTGGGGTTGCATCAACCGCCCGCCGTTGGCGACGGCGGCGAAGGCTGAGAGGAGTTGGAGAGCTGTGACAGACACCTCCTGACCAATGGACATCGAGGCCAAAGACAGGCCGGACCAGAGTTGGGGCGGGCGCACTTGCCCCCGGCTCTCTCCGGGAAGTCCGAGTCCCGTTAAACTCCCGAACCCGAAGGCCCGGATGGCCCCATAGTACCGCTCCTTGCCAAGCGTCATCCCGACCTTGATCGCCCCCACGTTAGAAGAATACTGGAAGACCTCTTGAAATGTGAGCCAGCCGTACCGACGCCAGTCATGGATCACCCGGTTCGCCACGGTGATGGCCCCCCACTCGCCAAAGAAGTGGTCGCTTGGCTTGGCCACTTCCGCCTCCAATGCGGCCGCCGCCAGGATCACCTTAAACGTGGAGCCGGGCTCGAAGGGATCCGTCAGGGCCCGAATCCGCCAGTCGTGTGGAGTCGCCGCGTAGTAGGCATTTGGATTGAAGGTAGGACGTCCGGCCAGGGCAAGCAATTCTCCAGTCCTGGGATCCATCACGATGACCATCCCGGCCTGGGCGCGGGTGCGGCGCCACGCCGTATCCAGCTCCTTCTCGGCGATGTACTGGATCGTGCTGTCCAGGGCCAGGACGATCTCGCGGCCCGGGCGGGGGGGCCGGAGCACAGTGGATTGGGTCGGGACCTCGCGACCAAAGGCGTCCCGCCCGATGAGGGCCAAGCCTGGCTCTCCGGCGAGGAGTTGATCGTAAGCCCGCTCCGCCCCCTCGAGACCCTTGTCATCGAACCCCTCGAACCCCAGGACATGGGCGGCCAGCTCCCGGTTCGGGTAGAAGCGAAGGTTCTCCGGGAGGGAACCAATCCCTGGGAGTTGAAGGGCCCGAACCGACTGGCCGACGGACGGGGGAACTTTCCGTTTGATCCACACGAAGGCCTTCTCCCCGCTCAGTCGCTTCTCCAGTTCCCCCAGAGGCTCGTTGACGAGGGGGGAGAGTTGCCGGGCAGTCTTTTCGGGGTCCTCGATTCTGGCCGGGACGGCGTAGATGGAATCTACTTCGCCGCTTACGGCTAAGGGCTTTCCGTGGCGATCAAAGATCGAGCCCCGACGGGGACGGAGGGGAATGGTCTTCGAGTGCTGGCGTTCAGCGAGGCGGGCGAGTTCGTCTCGGACAATGATCTGCAGGTAGGCCAAGCGACCAACGACAGCGACGAGGAAGAGAGAAAGACATCCTGCCAGGATGAAGGCGCGACTTCGATACTCACTCCGCGGGGATTCCGTCATGCGACCTTCGGCACCGTGGGGCCTCCCTTGACGGGTTATGGTTCGGGTCTCTTCGCCAATGACTCCTCCCAGGCCGTTTGCGTTGAGCCGGGCTCGACACCGGGGACGAATTCCCGGGTCAGTTGGACTTGATCTCCCCGCGCCACTTCGAGACCCAACTCCGCTCGCGCCTTCTGTTCGATCCGGGCCAAGGTCCGAAGACTCGCAATCTCCACCTTGAGGCGACGGTTCAACTCGTCGAGCTCGCTGCGAAGGGCACGGAGCTCCTCAAGCTCGTACGCGAGCCGAACCTGCTGCACCTGGTGCCACACGTAGATGAGGACGCCTCCAACGAGGAGGCCAACGAGGCCAACGAGACCAAGGACCACCCCCATCGTCCGAAGCCGGCGCCTGTCCCGCTCCCTCACGAGGAACCTGATCTGCTGGGATCGAGACGGCGCCATCAGTGACGCTCGAGGACGCGGAGCTTCGCGCTCCTGGCACGCGGATTCATCTCAATTTCGTGAAGGTCGGGCGTGACGGGTCGCCGGGTGCGCACGGCCCAGCGGTGGGTCGCTGCCAGGCGGCGAAATGTCTGCTTCACGACTCGATCCTCGCCGGAATGAAACGCGATGACGAGAAGGCGGCCACCAGGCTCAAGGTGTTCTGCTGCTTGGGGGAGGGCCTCAGCCAGGGCCGGGATCTCCTCGTTGACGACCATCCGAATGGCCTGGAAGGTCCGGGTCGCAACATGGAGGCGCCGAGGCCATCGATTCCGGGGAATCGCGCGCTTGACCAATTCCGCGAGTTCGCCAGTCGTCGCCAGGGACCGAGCCTCCCTCGCGGAGAGAAGGGCACGGGCGATTCGTCGAGCTGCCGGTTCCTCACCGTACTCGCTGAGGGCGCGCTCGATCTCCGGGAGAGAGGCCCGGGCCAGCCACTCCCTGGCAGTTGCCCCTTGGCTCGGATCAAACCGCATATCCAGCGGCTCATTGCGGATGAAGGAAAAACCCCGGCCCGACTGCTCGATTTGATAAGAAGAAAACCCCAGATCAAAGAGAATCCCTTGCGCGGCTTCGATCCCGAGGGCCTGGAGATGGACGCGGAGGTGGCGGAAATTTCCATGTCGGAGCCGCACCCGGTCACCGAAGCGGCGGAGGCGGACTTGAGCCAAGGCCAAGGCCTCGGGATCACGATCCAGCCCCACGAGCTTTTCGGCACCAGCCTCGAGGAGTTGTTCCGCATGTCCGCCGAGCCCCACGGTTGCGTCCACATACGCCCCGCCCTCGGCGGGACGAAGCCACTCCAGAACGGTCGAGGCCAGGACGGGACGATGGAGGGCAACGTGAGGTCCATCATCAGATCCCAAGGTTGGCCAGCTTGTCCGACATCGTCTCGAAGAAGTTGGCGTTGGAGGCGGAGTACTCGTCCCAGCGCTCGCGACTCCAGATCTCGAAGTAGTTCACGGCCCCCGCTAACAGGACGTTCTTCGTAATCCCAACAGACCGCCGCGATTCCAGGGGGAGCAGGATGCGTCCCTGTTTGTCGGGAGGGCAGTCCACCCCGCTTGAGAAGAAGAGGCGACGAAGCGCGCGGACCTCGAGTTGTGTGGAGGGAAGTTGGACCAGCTTCTCTTCGAGGCGTGCCCATTCTTCCTCCGGGTACGCCACAAGACAATGGTCGAAGTTGGCCACAATCAAACCATTCGTGTCGTCGTAGCGGTTCGCCAGGACCTCGCGGAATTTGGAAGGGATGCTGAGGCGTCCTTTCGGATCGACAGTGTGAAAGTAGCGGCCTCGAAACATCTCCGGCGAATACCCCCTAAAATGGTCCTAAATACCACTTTCTACCACTTCTTCCCACTTCGTGGGGCTGATACTACACAGAGCCAAAATCCTTGTCAAGCGAAAAATATGGCCAGGAAAGGAAAAAATGGGCCCGAAGGGGGGTGCAACCCGTAGGGGGACTACCGGGTCAGCCGTACCTGCGGTGGGGTGTCAGTCCTCACGGAAGAGTCCGAGGTCGGAGAGGAGCGTCCGGACACGAGTTTCAACCTCGTCGCGGAGCGCGCGGAATTCTTCGAGCCTCTCGTCCCCCACCCCATCTCGGGAAGGGTCCAGAAGAGGCCAGTAGAGGTGACGCCCAGATCCTGGGAGGCCTCTCCAACAGACCTCTGCCTCTTCGCTCAACGTCACGACCACGTCAACGCTCCACCACGGGAGCGCCCAAAGGCTCTTGCTGGATTGGATGGAGATGTCAATCCCCCGCTCCTGCATCACGACCGTCGCCAGCGGGTGGACCTCCGTTGCGACGACGCCAGCGCTCAGGACCTGGACCCGCTCATCGGAGAAGCGTCGGGCAAATCCCTCCGCGATCTGGCTTCGAACGCTGTTCCCGGTGCACATGAAGAGCAGTTTTTTGTCCATCAACGATCTCGAAGAAAGAGAACCCCGCCTCTGCCGTGTCCCGCGGGCGTCTTCGAACCTGGTCTCACCAGGTGGGCGCTATTTAGGAGGGCGTTAGGCGTCCCCTTCGTCGAGGGGCTTGCACACAACCCTCGCGGTCAAGCTCCCGTGACGTTTCGATTGGGCTCGAAACTTTCCCCCGACATCACGAGCAGCGCAGGGCAGTATGAGTATAGCACGCTTCGGGAGGAAAAATCACCCCAGGGCCGGCGGGACCGTGGACTGAAGACGCTCGATGAGCTTCTGGATCGCTCGAGCCAGATCCGCTTCCTGGGCGGCCAGCCCTTCGCGCGCCTGGAAGAGCTCGTCCACGATCGTGAGGGCCGCCAGGATGGACACCTTGAGCGGATCCTGGGGCGTAGGCCCCTTCTGGACCTCGCTCACCTTGGCCTCCATGTATGCAACCAGTTCCCGGATGTATTCGGGCGAGGCGTCGGAGCGAATCGTATAACGCTGACCCAGGATCTCGAAGACGAGCGACGATGCCAACGCCGCAGATGGGCCTTTTTCATCAGCCTGCCTAGATGCCGAGCTTCTCCATCTCCTTCAGGATCCCCTCCACCTGAGCGCGCATCTCCTCCCGCTCCTTGCGCAGCCGGACCAGGTCCCTCTCAAGTTCCGGGAGCGGCGCGAGCTGAGCCCGAAGATCCCTGAGCTCACGATCCTTACCCGCAAGGGCCTGGGCCATCTCCTCGCGCTCTCGCTCAAGGCGGGCCCGTTGGGTCTGAAACTCTTTGATATGCTCTATGGCCCGCTGGACCCATTGCTCCAGGAGGGCGAGCCGTTCCGTGAGGGGAGAAGCGTCACTGTTTGCCATACCCGCGCACCTCGGCCCCGAGGGAAGACCGGAGCCTCTCGATGATCGCCTGGTGGACTTCGTTGACCATCTCGTCTGTGAGGGTCCGATCCTCGGCCTGATACGCGATGGTATACGCCAGGCTCTTCCGGTCGGTCCCAACCTGGGCCCCGGCGTAGACGTCGAACAGGCGGACAGACCGAATCCACGGGTGTGCGACATCCACAATGACTCGGGTCACCTCCGCCGCCAGAAGATCATTTTTCACCACGATCGCGAGATCGCGGCTGACTCCGGGGAAGCGCGGCAGAGGCTGGTGGACGACACGCCGCGATGACAGAGTCAGCAGATCATCCAGTGAACACTCGGCGACAAAGATCGGCCCACTGAGATCGAAGGCGTGCGTCACGTTGGGATGAAGCTCCCCGAACCGGCCAACGGCTCGGCCCCCTACCATCAGTTCGGCCCCGCGCCCCACCTCCAGGTAGGGCGTTTCACCCTCTCTCACCTCGAGCGGCCCGACGCCGAGAGTCTCAGCAAGGGCCTCCATGATCCCTTTGACGTCAAAAAGATCCATGCGACCCTTGCCGCTCCACCAACTACGGGGCTCGCGCAAACCGGAAACGGCAAGCCCCACGTCAGTCACTTCATTGGCGAGCCCCTCCTGGCCCCCTCCCCGAAAAACTGTGCCGAGCTCAAAGACGCGCACATCCAGAGACTGTCGGTGCTGGTTTGTGGCGAGGGTCTCCAGAAGCCCGGGGAGGAGTGATGGGCGGAGAACAGAGCGATCCGCGCTCAATGGGTTCCGAAGACGCAGCAGGGACGGATCGTCATCTTCGAAGCCTAACGCCGTGAGGTGAGCCGGGGAGACAAGGCTCAGGGTAACGACTTCCTGAAGGCCTAAGGCGGCCAGGGCACGACGCGCCTGGGCAAGGGCCGACAGATGGGGCGGCAGACGCGCCAGGGCCAACTGTCCAGAGGGGAGGGTCGAGGGAATCCTTCCATATCCCCAGATTCTGGTCACCTCTTCGACCAGATCATCTTCGCGATGGATGTCACGCCGGTAACTCGGCACCTCCACCTCCAGGCGCTCTCCCCAATCATGCAGAGAAAACCCGAGTCCCTCGAGGATCGCAGAGATAGCGCCCTTCGGTGGGAGGGCGCCCACCAGACGTTTGATCCGGGAGAGGCGCAATGAGACGCGGGGGCGCGATGACGGAGCAGGATAGACGTCCGCGACGCCCCTGAGGATGGTTCCTCCGGCGAGATCCAGGATCAGTTGAGCGGCACGATCCAGCGCCTCCCTGACCCCCTCGATGTCAGCGCCGCGCTCAAACCGATACGACGCCTCGGTGGAGAGGCCGAGAGTCTTGGCGGTCCGACGAACTGTTGGCGGGTGAAAAAAGGCGCTCTCTAGGAGGACCGCCCCGGTCTGAGCGGTGACCTCGGTTTCGATTCCGCCCATGATCCCGGCAAGGGCGACGGGCCGCTCGGCATCGGCAATGACCAGCATCGCGGGGGTCAGGGATCGGAGCTGGCCATCGAGGGTGCGGAGTGATTCTCCGGGCCGGGCGCGGCGGACGACGATCTGTCCCTCTAGGAGGCGCTCCCGGTCGAAGGCATGGAGGGGATGACCGAGTTCCCACAGGACATAGTTCGTCGCATCAACGACGTTGTTGATGGGGCGCAGCCCGGAAGCCCGAAGACGCTGACAGACCCAGAGTGGCGAAGGCCTGACCGTCACCCCCGTGACTACCCGGGCTGCATAACGTGGGCAGAGGTCGGGATCCTCGATGCGAACCGACGCAACCTCGCCGATGGCTTGGCCTTCTTCCTTCACGATGACGGATGGAGCAGAGAAGTGGGCCCCGGTGATCGCCGCGACTTCCCGGGCCACGCCCACCATGGAGAGGAGGTCAGCGCGGTTTGG
>JACOUJ010000049.1 GCA_016177865.1 Candidatus Rokuibacteriota bacterium | reverse complement strand
GTCCGCCCCGTGCTTGCGCCGGGTCAGCAGCGGAATCGCGCGGATGTAGGCCGACATGCGCTCGAGATAGAGGGTCATGGCGCCGACGCCGCCGAGCACAACGCCGCCGCAGCTGACTGGGTACTCCGCCATCTGCGCCGCCTGCACCGGCGGCAAGAAGATTCGCATCCACCTGGCATTGTTCGGCTCGCTGCCGATGCGAAGGCGCGCGCTCTCAAGAAAGAAATGACATGCCGGGCTGGTCACTCCGATGAAGGGATGGCTTTGGAACACGACGTCGCGAACATCGGAGATCAGCACCTGGTCGTATCGTCGGGCGTGCTGGCGCAGATAAGCCGCGAAACAGGCATAACGGTAGGAATGGATCGGGCCGTGCAGCCGGCGGATGCACCAGGTCCGGACGGGCTGCGCACCATGTCTGCGCAGATAATCGACGGGCCGCCGGCTAGTGAGGTCTACCAGTATGGCGATATCGCCGGCATAGCCGCTCGCGCGCAGCGACTCGACGAAGACGCGGATCTGGTTGACATCGAAGCTGAGTGCCGCTCCAAGGACGAGCTGGCGTTTGTCCGACGGATGCCGACCGGCGGATTGCATGAAAAGTCGTTCCCCTCACCCGACGGCCACGGCTCCTCGCGTGCGAGGGCGCGGACTGTGGCAAGTTTACCTCCGACCGCAACTCGCTAAGAGGCGCGACCAAAGCCGCCCCTTGACGGCGTATCGAACCATTCACAGAGACCGAATGTAGGCGCGAAAGATGCTCCCCCTAACCACGGACCTGACGTCCAGCGGTCTTCCCGCCGATACCCTTCCCGGGGTTGACATTTTCGGGCTCCAGCACGACCTCGGGCAGTCCGAAGATTCGCCTGAACAACTCCATCCCCCGGTCGAACTCTTCAACGAGGCCGACAAATGCGAGCTGGGACATCGGCACGCCCGCCAGGTACTGGCGCTGCACATTGACCGATATCGGCATGCGCGCGAACTCCAGCAGGCTGGGCTGCATGGCATCGAATGCCGCCTTGTTGGGGTCGTCAGCGCTCGCGCCCGGGTGGCGCCTGCAAAACTCGTAGTGTGACACGCTCCCTCTCCCAGGGTCAGGAGAGTGGCTCGTTCGGAGCATGGCCGATGCTACAGCGGGGATGAAGCGCCGGTCAAGCGGAAGTTGACGAAAGTTGACAACGGGGAGGGACAACGGGCAGGCAGCCGGCTGCGAAAAGAGGATTGCCCGGCCTGGAGTATAATGGCGTCGGCAATGGCCGGAATCACCCTTGAGCTGCTTGCCCTGCAGGCATTCGCGGGGCTCGCCCTGGGAACGATCTTCGTTCTCCTCGCGGTCGGGCTCTCGCTGATCTTCGGCCTCCTCACCGTCGTCAACTTCGCCCACGGCGCCTTCTTCATGGTGGGCGCCTACCTCGGGGTGTACCTCTTCGGGCTGACGGGGAACTTCTGGTTCTGCCTCGTCGGGGTCCCGCTGGTTGCCGGCTGTCTTGGTCTGGTCGTGGAGCGGATCCTGATTCGGCCACTCTATGGCCGCGGCATCGACTACCCGCTCCTTCTCACCTTTGGCCTCGGGTACGTTCTGGTGGACCTGGTCCGCATGACCTTCGGCATCGAGGGGCGCAACTTCTCCACCCCCGACGCCCTCCGGGGCTCGGTCTCCATCGGGGTCGGTGATTTCCCACTCTACCGGCTCTTCGTGATCGGGATCACGGCGCTCATCCTGCTCGGCCTCTGGTGGCTGATCGAGGGGACCCGAGCCGGGCTCATCATCCGCGCCGGCGCGCGTGACCCGGAGATCGTTCGGACGCTCGGCGTGGATGTCTCCCGCGTCTGGCTGCTGGTCTTCGCGCTGGGCACGGCCTTGGCCGGCCTCGCGGGCGTGCTGGCCGCGCCGATGCGCGGCGTCTATCCGGAGATGGGGGTCCCGGTGCTGATCGAGGCGTTTGTCGTCACCGTGGTGGGAGGCATGGGCTCTCTGCTGGGTGCCGTGGTCGCGGGGCTCCTCCTCGGGGTTGTGGTCAGCCTGACCTCGCTGGTGGCCCCGCCCATGGCCAATATCTCGATGTTCGTGGTCATGGCGCTGGTGCTACTCTTCCGCCCGACCGGGCTCTTCGGTCGGACGGGTCTCCTCGGATGAGCCAGGCGCCCGCGGCGTTCGCCCGCGTTGCGGATCTCTGCTCGCGTCACCGCGTCGCGGCGATGATCGCCTTCTTTCTCGTCTTCCCCTGGCTCATGCCGTACAAGGCTCTCGCCATCAACGTCCTGATCCTCGGGCTCTTCGCGGTGGGCTTCAACATCATCTTCGGCTACACGGGGCTTCTGTCGTTCGGCCACGCCGCCTTCTACGGGATGGGCGCGTACGGCTGCGGCATCGCCATCGCCAGGTACGGGCTGCCGTGGCCCGTGGCCCTGGCGATCGGGATCCTGCTGGCCGGGCTCGGCGCGCTGATCATCGGTGGCCTGTCGATCCGCCGGCGCGGCATCTACTTCGCGATGGTGACCCTGGCCCTGGCCCAGTGCGTGTACTACATCGCCTACCAGGCCGAGCCGCTCACCGGCGGCGAAAATGGCCTGAGAGGAGTGGATGTCAAGACAATCTCGCTCGGCCTTATCGAGTTGGACTTCCTGGCCCCGACGGTGAAGTACTATTTCATCCTCATCTTTGTCGCCCTCGCCCTCT
>JACOUJ010000048.1 GCA_016177865.1 Candidatus Rokuibacteriota bacterium | reverse complement strand
ATTCCAGGAGGGTTTGGGTCACGATCCCCGGATCCTCGGCGTAAAGACCCCGCCAGGAAAGGAGGGGAACGGGCGCTTCTTCTCCTTCGGTATAGACAAAGAGTTCGTTGATCCCCCACCGACCTGGCTGGGGACCAGGAGCCAACTGGATCTTGAGATAGCGGGCCGCCACCGGCCGGAAGCTCAGCCCAACCCGTCCATGCTCCTCAAGGATCAGCCGATTACCCATCCACGCGAACCCAGGGACCAGAGGATCGGTGGAGATCAGCAATGTCCAGTCGTTCCCGTTCACCGAAGCCAGGACTTGCAGACCGTGGGGAAGCCGAAGGCTCTCTTCACCGAGGTAGAGGGAGATCCTGAGAAGGGTTGAACTTTCTCCGAGGTCGATGGTGAGCGGCTCGTTCGGTGCCCCTCGCCACCCCGTGGTGAGATCCCGATCAAAAGTCTCCCGCCCTGTTCCCCCCACAAGGCGCCAACCGCCGGAGGTTAGGCTTCGCCCCGGGGACGAGGGGGGACTAAAGCGATGGAGAAGCGTAAGCCGGCCAATCACGACCCTGTCATACGGTATCCCGTCTGCCTGAAGGGTTCTCTCGATCGGGCCAGCGACACTCCAAAGGACGTAGGCCGAGGGCATCGCCTGGTTGACTAGCCGAGTATAGGGCGGATATTTGCTGAGATACCGGGGGTACTCTCTCCAGAAGGGAGTGGCAAAGATAATGGACTCCTCAGCGTCAAAGGTAAACCGGTAGCTGAACCAGTACTCTGGGGCGGAGGCATGCCTGAGGCCGTGCTCCTTCATGTACGCGAAGAGCGCCCGATCATTTTCGAGGTGCACCTGGTAGCGAGGGAGGCCTTCCGCGGTCGTGAGATGACCGTAGAGGTTGGAGAAAAGGACCACCCCCAGGACCACGCCGCCAAGAGGTCGGGATCGACGGGCAAGCGCCGCGACAAGCCCCCCAAGGAGGAGCGGTGCCGAGGTGTAGATGGGGAGCAGATACCTCGCATCACCGCCGGCCCCGAACCCTCCCCCGACTGTCACCCCCGCGACCACCAAGGGGAGGAGAAGAAGGATCTCCACGCCTCGCCAACCCTTGGACAGTCGAGCGACCTTCCCTCGCACGAACATCCCCAGGGCAAGGAGGAAACTCGCGGTGTAGAGCCCCGGAATGACCCATTCCAGGAAGGGGACCTGCCGGGTCACAAGCCGCTCAAAGTTATATGGGAAGCCTGAGGCCCCGAGGAAAACGGGGAGTTTCACGCTGACAAAGAGGGTAAAGGCGTCTAACGGGAAGGCCCCTCTTGCGTACCAGCGGATGGCCCCAAAGGAAGAGAACCCTGTCGTCAGGTTGTGTACCCAGAAGGGAAGGCTCCCAACCATCGCCGCCAACAATCCGATCCACGACTGGCGAAGGAGTAGGCTCCTCCGCCCCCGCCAAAGGAGGAAGAGGACGGAGACGATCAGATAGTGAACACTCTGAAAGCTCATGTACCAGGCGAAGCCCAAGACGGACCCATAGACTAACAGAGCCCGACAATGGGCGGCCGGCCGGAGGTCCGGGCGAGCGAGCTTGAGGGTGAGGAGGAGCAGGAGGTTGCCGAGAACCAGGTTTTCGATGTAGTTCCCCCGGGCCAGGACGCTGTGCCATGTCAACAGCATGGGAGGGAAGGCCGCCAAGGCCAGGCCCAGGAGTCCGGTGAGACGATCAAAGATGACGAGCCCCAACCGCCATGTGAGGAGGAGGAAGATGAGGGAAAAGAGAAACGGTACCACATTGAGGGTCAGTCTCGAGACGCCGAAGAGGAAGAACGTGAGAGCGGCGACGAAGGACTCAAGCGTCCCGCTGTATGGCTCCCCCCAGAAGTAAATCGGGAACTCCCCCCTGAGGATGCGGATCCCCATGAGACCGATCACCGCCTGGTCTGAGTCAATGTAGGGATAGCGGAGGAAGATAGCCCGGAGCGCGGCCCCGCCGGCCGTCAATGCTGCGATCCCTGCGATCACTCCCCAGCGGTTCATCAGCTTCGCCTCGCGACCTTCAGCGGAACCTGAGCCTGAGGATTGAAACAACGTAGGTGAGCCCCAGGCCGACAAATTGTCTGAGGTCCGGGGCAGTCTTGGTCTCGCCGCCTCGCCGCTCCCCGCAACGGTACGGGATCTCTTCGATTCGGAAGCCGGCTTGGGCGACCCGGTAGAGGAAGTCGATGCAGTAGTCGCCGTAGGCGTAGTGGGTCCGGAGCGGAACACGGTCGAGGACAGCCTGCCGCACAGCGATAAAGCCGGAGGTGTAGTCCCTGACTCCCCACCCGAGGAGAAGGGCGGCGAACGCATTGATGAGCCAGCTCGTCCCCACCCGGACGCGAGAGGTCCGAGTATCTTGCCCACCCCGGACATAGCGGGAGGCCACGGCCACCTCGGCTACTTCCAGCCTGGCGACGAGGACCGGGATGACCGCGGCGGGCATGGAGCCGTCTGCGTCGAGCCAGACCACTGCCGCTCCTTTGGCTTGGGCGATCCCGTCAGCCAATGCCGAGGGAAGGCCTCGCCGGCCGATCCGCCGAAGGACCCGAACGCGGGGGTCCCCCGCAGAGGCCTGCTCGACCAGAGCCCAAGTCTGGTCCGGCGAATCATCATCCACCACCAACACCTCAGCCTCGGGGACGGCCGAGAGGATCTCACCAACCAGGGGGACGATTGTCTCCCGCTCATTGTAGGTGGGGAGGATGACGGAGATGGTCATGGCTTCTTCGCCACCACCACCACGGATGTCCCGATGGGGAGATCCACCCATCGGAGGATCCACCGCTCTAGTTGCATGACCGCCACCAGAATGGTTTGGAGCGGGCGGGGGATCGCCAAAACGTCAGAGCGGGGGGGCTGCCCCGGGAACCATCTTCGGGTCAGACGGTAGGCGACCATCGGCAAGAAGAGCAGCGTGTTCGCGTAACTCCGTCTGACGATCTGAAACCCGCCGCCCCCGACCAGGTCCGAGAGCTCTCCGAGCCGGTATCGCTTGCGGGCGTGGACCGCCTCGTCGTGAGGGCCCCTGAGCCATTCCAGCGCCGAATCGATAATCACCGCCGTCCCACCGGGTCGTAAAACCCGGAAGCACTCGGCGAGGACGGCTCGGTCGTCGAGAATCCCTCGGTGGTATAGCACATCCAGACACAGGAGAAGATCCGCGCTTTCGGATCTCACGGGCAGAGCCCCGGCCGAGGCTTGCAGGAGACGGGGCAGTCCTCGCTTGCGACACAGGCGGAGGCCCAGCTCCGACCGGTCCATCCCAATCCACAGCCCGCCCAAGGGTGAAAAGGCCTGGAGAGTGCCTCCGGTTCCACAGCCCACGTCCAGCGCGACCGCCGGGGGCAACGCGGCATACCGCCTGAGAAGCGACCGGACCAGGGCCCGCTTGGCAAGGAACCACCAGTGGTGGTCCTCCTGTTCGAACATCCGGCGGTACTCCTCCGGTTCCACGCCTGATCCACCCCGAGCTGCTCGCGCCCTAACGCCGCTTCTCGAGGTACTGTCTCACACACCGAATCACGGTTTCCTTCTCGTCCTCGGTCAGATGCGAGGAGGATGGCAGATAGAGTCCTCGTCCCCCCAAGCCGTCGGCGACCGGGAACGGCTCGGGTGTCTTATAAATCGGTTGCCGATTCATCGGCAAAAAGAAGGTGCGCGCCTCCACTTCACGCGTCTCCAAAAATCGCATCAATCCGTCCCGGGTCTTCTCGTCCGGGAGCAGAATGCCAAACATCCAGGAGACCGATCGTGCGTATGGCTTCTCCGTCAGGAGCTCGACCTGGTTGCGAAGCCGGTCCGCATAATAGCGGGCGTTTGCCCTCCGTGCTTCGATCAGCTCGTCCAGGCGCTCCAACTGCGCTCGTCCGACCGCCGCCTCTAATGAGCTCATGCGAAGGTTCCAGGCCAACCGCTTATGCCAAAAGTGCCTCGTATCATCAAAATCGTACGCCCGGCAGTGCCGAAGGGCATAGGCCAGTGTTCGCATAGAATGAAAAACATCCCGCGTCTCCGAGGGTGCCGGCCGGTTTCCCTTTATACAGGGCCCCATGTGATTCCGCGGCATCTTCAATGATGACCAGTCCATAGTCTCTTGCGATCTCACGGATCGGATCCATATCGCACGGGTGGCCATAGATATGGACCGGCATCACGGCTTTTGTCCGTGGCGTGATCTTCTCCTCGATCCGCGTGACATCAATGTTACCGGTATCAGGTTCGGCATCGACAAAGACCGGAATCGCCCCGCATTGGGTCACCGCCCCGGCGGTTGCGACCATCGTGAACGTCGGAACAATGACCTCATCACCTGCTCGAATGCCCAGTGTCCACAACGCGAGGAATAAGGCCGACCCGCCGGAATTGACGGCAACGGCATGCCGCACCCCGAACCTTTTCGCAAACGCCTCCTCAAAGAGTTGAACGGGCGGAGCGATGGACGAAAGCCAATTGTTTTCCAGGGCCTCATTCACATATTTCTTCTCCAAATCGCTGAGGGAAGGTTCGCACACGCGGATCATCGTTTTCCCCCTTATCGCTCTGACAACGAGGATTCCTTCAACGCGTTCTCGATGAAGCGCCGGTAGCGTTCAATGAGAGGGGGCCAGCGGAAATGGCGTTCCACGTACTCCCGTCCCTTCTCCCCCAGCGCGTGGCAGAGTCCCGGCGTCGAAGAGAGCCGGTCCGCTCCCTGAATGAATTCCCGTGAATCGAGATAGATGACGCCGCCGCCGCTCCGTTCGCAGTGTCCGACGAGCACCGGGGAGGCGGCGCTCGCCAGCACCGGGATCCCGAGACCCCACGCCTCCAGGGCGACCAGGGAAAGGCTCTCATATGGCGACGGCACCACGAGGGCCAGGGCCCCGGCCAGGGCGTCGTTTTTGTCGGCCTCTGGCAGGAACCCAAGAGCCGTGACAGCGGGGTGGCGTGGGAGCTTCATCGCCACGCTCCCCACCAACACCAATCTCAAGCGGTGGTGGCCACTCCCGTGGAGACGGACCACGTCATCGAAAAGCTCTCGGCACCCCTTCTTCACATCCACGCGCCCCACATAGAGAAGGTAATCTCCCTTTATTCCGTAACGGCGGCGGAACCGCTCCGGGTCCGCATCGGCCGCGGGATCCACTCCGGCCCCGATCACTTCCCAGGGGATATGCTCATTTCGAAACCGACTTTGAATGAGGGTCCGCTCCTCTTCAGAGTTATAGATGATCCCGCGCGGTAGATGAAAGAGGGGACGGACGCAATCCAGGGAGAGTGGCGGCTCGTCGTGGGCCGTCGGGACGAGGACGGCCTTCCAGGGGACCAGGGGGAGGCCAAGGAGTGTCGGGAAATAGAGATAGGTGAAGAAGATGAAAAGGTCGTACTCGGCCTCGTGCTCCTTGAGGTAGCGGAGGAGGCCGAGCGCGTGGGGTCCCTGGCGCCTGATCCACTCCGCCTCGTCGAAAAAGGTGTGGGGGGCGAGGTAGAGGCGGTCGGCGAAGCGCCCGAACGCGCGGATCCGCCTGGGGAAGTCGGTCCGGAATCTTCGGACGGTCACGCCGTTCAGGGTCTCCGCCCCCTCGGGGTAGTGATTCTTCCACCTCAAATAGTCGAGGGCGCACGTGGTCAGCACCTCCACGTCGAAGTCGGAGCGTAACTGTTCGGCCAGCCGGCGGCAGTGATGCTCCGCCCCCCCGTTGACCTCAAGCCCGTAACGTTGAACGACGAACCCGATCCGCCTCATCGGGAGATCATCCTTCGCGTGGCCGGAACCGGCCCTTCGCGTGGAACTGCGAGGAGATCCGCCAGGGCCGCTTTGAACTGGGCCCCCACGACCTCTGGCGAAAACGCCCGAAGCCGCTCCCGTTGGTCACGGACGACGGCGTCCCTGAAGTCGCGGGCCGTCGCCAGATGGTGAATCACCTCGGCGATGACCGGGTGATCCTTCTCCTTGAACAACACTCCTGCCCCACCGAGCGTCTCGGGAACCGCGGCGGCGGCGTAGGCCACAATCGGGCACCCGAGATGCATCGCCTCGAGGAGCGGGACGCAAAAGCCCTCGTGCTCGCTCATCGTGACGTAGCAGGCGGCCAGCCGATAGTAGGTTGGGAGGTCCTCAGTCCGGACCGGTCCCGTGGCGGTGACCGCGTCCGCCACCCCGAGCCGGCGGGCCAGGTGGCCGAGGGCCGTGGAGTAGGCCTCCATGTCAATGTCGGTCCCCACCAGCAGGAGGTGCGCCCTCGGGTCCAGACGGCGGAAGAACGCGAGGATCTTCAGGAGATCCTCGATCCGCTTATTGGGCGCGATCCGCCCGACGTGAAGGAGGCAAGTTTTCCCCCCGTGGGCCCGCAGGAGGTCGGAGTTCGTCGGGTGATCGTAGCGGCTGAGGTCCAGCAGGACCGGGACCACGCCGGTCCTCTGAAACCCCATCTCGGAAAGCTCCTGCCGATTGAACTCAGAGACCCCCACCGCCAACTCCACCTGGCCACTGAGGCGCATGAGCTCCCACCGTCCCCGGCGGCATCGGTCTCGGACCCTCGCGTTGACCCCGAGGAAGTAGTGCTCAGGCGTAATGTTGTGATAGACGAGGATCGTTCGGTCCTGGAGTGAAGTGACGAAGCTCGTCACCTCCGAACCAATCGAGAAGTGGTAGAGGAGCACATTCTCCGGGGCCGAGACTCGCCTGTAGTGAGTGTAGAAGTGGGCCTCCGTCTTGAGCCGGGAGTGGATATGCTGAGCGTAGATCTCGGAGCGATACCCCCACTGCCGAAGGAGTTCCCTGAGGGCCAGGACATGATTCCCGATGGCGTCCCCCTCGCTGAGATTGGGGAGGATCTGATGGACCTGCATCAGCTCACTCGGAGGGGGGCTCTGCCCCCCTTCCGAAGCCTCCCCCCTCGGGTTGCGCGGGCAAAGCCCGCGCTCGAACCGGCCGATTGCTGACGTGCGTTTTTCAGCACGCCGTTAGGCCTCCGCGTTGATCAGCACGTCGAGGTAGTTCCGGCAGACCCGGTCCCAATTGAACTCTCGGAGCACGTAGCGGCGACCCCCCTCCGCCATCTTCCGCCTGAGTCTCTCGTCGGTCCGGAGAAGATCCACGCATTCCTGAAACTCAAAGTAGTCAGAGAAGTAGAGGCCACCGCCCGAAGTCACGCAGTGCTCCCGGGTCACGGCGCACCCTTCATAGACCAGGGCCGGGGTGCTGCAGAGCCAGCCTTCCATCAGGACGAGAGAGAAACTCTCCAGCCGCGAGGGCTGACACAAGGCCAGGGCCGCCGCATAGGCGTCGTAGATGTCCTGGGCCGGGAGCACTCCCAAATCAAGGATCTCCCCGCGGAGGCGTCCCGGAAGCGGAACGCTCCCCTCGCCGATCAGAACGAGCTTGAGCGGAGAGGCCGGATGACTCACTCGGTATGTCGAGAAATATTCCACCAGGAGATGCGTGTTCTTCAAGCGATCCTTCCGCCCGACAAACAGAAGAAACGGCTCCTGAACTCCGTATCGTCGGCGAAACCGCGTCCCGTCGCCGGAGATGTCACTCGAGACTCCTTCACCCACGAGATGGAAGTGCTCCCCCGCGGACCCCGCGATCTTGCGGGCCAGCTCCCGCTCCGCTTCCGCATGGAAAAGGATCCCTCGGGCTGTCGTCAGCATCCGGCGCACGGGAGCCAGATAGGCGTAGCCCTCATCATGGAGGCAAGGGATGACGAACGAACGCTCCGGGGCCACCATGGTCCCGTTCAGCGTGGTGCCGAAGAGATACGGGATGAAGAGGAACCAGTATTCTCGCCGGTGGGCCTCAATGAACTCATAGAGGGCATCCGAGTGGATCGATTCCTGCGCGAACTGTTCTTCCTCGGCTGACGTGAGCGCACGCCCCCAGAGGAGACGCCGATTCAGCTCGGAGAAGAGACCGGCGTCCCTCGGGCGGGCCGGAAAGCGGCGGACAACCAACCCGTCTTCCTGAACCACCCCGGCATCGTAATGGTTCGCCCACTCGAAGGCGTGTCCCCGGGCGCAGGTCGTCAGGATCTCCACGATCGCCCCGCGCCGGGCCAGATTCATGGCAGTCCACCGACACTCGGATTCCGCGCCGCCGCGAGCGTCCTTTCCGAACCAGGGGATTACGAACCCGAGCCTCACGGCTTCCTTCCGATCACGGCGTAGTCCTGGTAGGAGTAGAGAACATCGTTGAGCTGGCGGATCATGTCGTTGAGGGCTTCGACCAGGGGCGCCTCGAACCTCCGCTTCGCCCAGGCCGGCTCGAGGAGCTGGAGCTTCATCTTTTCCGGATAGGGGTTGACATATCTCACCGTAACCCCCCCCAAGCCAGCGGCCTCCAGGAGGAAGATCGCGGCCTGGGGGTGAACCGGTTTGATGTGGGTCAGGTCAAGGTAGAAGGCTCCCGAGAAGATCGTGAGGCAGGCCGGGTTCAGGGTCTCCGCCACAAAGGTCCCCCCGGACTTGAGCTTGGCAACGGCGAGCTGGACGAGGGCCACGAGGGCCCGAGATTCCAGATGCTCGATCATCTGGGAACAGAAAATGCCTCCCAGCGAACGATCGGGAAGCTGGCTCAAGTAGGCCAAGGCCTCGGCCTCGCTCGCATCCAATCCTCGCTCCCGGCAGGCGCGCACCATCTGGCCGTTCAGATCGATCCCTCGCGCCTCGATCCCGGCCTCCCGAAGAAGTTCGAGGAACTCCCCGCGACCGCAGCCGACATCCAGGACCGGGCCCATGGAAAAATCGGACAGGTACACGCGCTGCCGCTCTCGGATCTCCTCCCGGCTCCCTCGATGGAGGTCTTCGAAGGCCAGATACTCTTGCGCCGTGAGCTCCCCCGTTCCCGGTGGAGGCCCGACCCTCGGGAGGTCCGAGACCGCCCGGCCCCGGAGTCGTTCGAGGTGACCGGCCTGCGCGGAGAGCTCCTGCTTGAACCTCTCGAGGGCGAGCGTCATCTCTCGGATCTGAGCCCTCAGCTCCAGATAGGAAGAGGCTTGCCGCTCTTCCAATTGGCCGAGATCCTGTCCAAGACCCTGAAGATGATCCCGAACCTGGGGGGCAAAGGAGTTCAGAAGGCGGACCAGGGTGGAGTTAAATTCCACCTGCTGGGTCAGGACCATATTGATATACGGCGCGGTGAGGCGTCGAAGGAGCTTCTTCGTGGCAACAATCAAGGGCCCCAGGAGCCGGCGGTGGGACGTGACGGCCGCCTCGGCCTTGGTATCCCAACTGTCGTTGAGGATCGCGAGGTGGTGGTCGAGGTCGTCCCGGTATCCGGGCAGGACCTCTTGGATCTCGAGCTCCATCCGAGCGATCCGCTCGACCTCCTCCTCGGAGTAGAAGCCCGACGCCTTCCGCTCGGCCACCCGGGCCCGGAGCTCCTCCATGATCCGGGCCACATCCACCTGCGAGTTCTCTGCACTCACCTCCAACCTCCGATCATAGAGGGAGGATCCACCGGTGAGAAAGCCGGGCCACGCCGGTGTCCCGCATCTTGGAGCGGATTGCAAAGGTGAGAGCCCGGCTTCGGTAGTCGTACGGATGACCATCCCGGGCGTGAACCGCGACATCCAAGAGATACTCCCCCTCGATCAGGTCTACCCGCTCCAGCAGCACCGCCACTTGCCCCCCGTCTTTGAGCGGCGGGAGGACCAGATCCTCAATGGCCGTGTTGGTCCCGTATACCGAGAGGCCGTCTTTCCGGAAGATCCCGATTCCGAAGACGGGATCCCCGACGGGCGAATGGACCTGGTAGCTGAGGACGATCTGAAGGGGTTCCCCGCTCTCGAAGAGGTAACGTTCCTGGCCCAGACTATCTTTGAGGACGACTGAAGTGATTGTCACCTCGCCGCCCCCCCAGCGCATCTGAGGCTCTTCGCTCGCGCTGGCTCGCTCGTGCAGAGTCCGGAGCGCCATCGCCTCTTCCTGCGCGACCCGGGTCCGGTATTGCTGGATCACCTCCTGAGTCCGGCCAATGGCAGAGACCTGCCCGTCGTCGAGCCAGAGAGTCTCGTCACAGAGTTGCTCCACCGCCCCGAGGTCATGCGAGACAAAACAGATAGTCTTCCCTCGAGCCTTGAACTCCTGAATCTTCCCGATGCATTTATGCTGGAAGGCCTCATCGCCCACCGCCAGGACCTCATCTATGAGGAGGACATCGGGATCGACGGCTGTGGCGATCGCAAACCCGAGGCGCATGTACATCCCGGAGGAATACGTCTTGACGGGATTGTCAATGAAGGCCTCGAGCCCGGCAAACCGGACGATCTCGTCAAATCGTTCGCGGACTTCCTGCCGGGAGAGACCGAGGAGGATCCCATTGACCCACACGTTCTCCCGACCGGTGAATTCGGGGTGAAAGCCTGCCCCGAGCTCAATGAGGGTCGAGAGCCGCCCCAAGACCCGGATCACGCCCGACGTGGGCTTGAGGATCCCGGCCACGAGCTTGAGGAGCGTAGATTTCCCCGACCCGTTTGCCCCGATGATCCCCATGGTCTTTCCCTGAGGGATTTCAAGGTTGACTTCGCGGAGGGCCCAGTGCTCGTCGCCCTCCGCCAAGCGCCATCCACCCATGACGCCTCGGACGAAGAAATCCTTGACGGTCAGGTAGCGTCTGCCCCGATGGAGGCGGAAGCGTTTCGAGACCCCCTGGACCTGGATCGCCACCATCAGATCACCGCTCGCCCAATGTCTGCACGTCCCTGTCACACTTTGTCTAACGTCCACTCGTGCCGCGCTGAGATGCGAGCATCACAAGGCCCGAGGGAGGAGCCAACCGGAGCGTACGTAGTTGGTACGTGAGGATTGGCGACAACCGAGAACGCAGTGAGGCGACGCATATCGGCGCGGCGCTAGACTTCCTCGGCCAAGGTATCCCGCAGACGATCAAAAACCTTCAGGCCGGCCCAGAGGGTCCCGATCGCCACGATCGCCACAAACGCCAGTTGAGGCCACTCGGGCGGTCTGCCGTAAAAGAGGATGTCCCGGTAGCTCTGGATCAGCCCGGCCAACGGATTGAGGAAGTAGAGCGGACGGAATGGTGCCGGGACGGCCGAGACGGGGTAGAGAACGGGAGAAAGAAAGAACCAGAGGACGAGGAGGTTCCCCAGGATCTGCTCCACGTCCCGCAAGTGAACATTCAACGCAGCCAACGGCAACGCCAACCCCGCGGTCAGGAGGAACTGGAGAGTCAGGAGCAGGGGGAGGGATGCGGCCCAGGGCGTCAGCGGGATGCCGAACAGGACCAAGAAGAGAAAGAGGAGCGGGAGGCTCAAAAGGAAGTTAATCATGTTAGAGAGGACTGAAACAAGGGGGAGGACCTCCGCGGGAAAGAGGACCCGCTTGACGAGGGCCCCACCGCCCACGATCACCCCCGTCGCATGGCCCAGAGACGAGGAGAACCAGAGCCAGGGGAGGAGCCCTGCGAAGAGGAAGACGGCATAATTCGCCTCGGGGACCCGGAGGTAAACGGAAAAGACCAGGACATAGACGACCATGAGAAGAAGCGGATTCAGAAACGACCAGAGGAAGCCCAAGAACGACCCCCGATAGCGGGCCCGAAGCTCCCTGAGGACGAGGGTCATGATCAGGGTCCGGTGGTGAACGAGTGCGTCGAGGGAAGTGATCATGACGAGCTCCGCTCTCGCCAGTCGTCGAGGACGTCAGCCAAGGTCCTCCCCAACGGGATCGCTGGGGTCCATCCCGTCAGGACCCGAAATTTTGTGGACTCGCCCACCAGGATCGGGAGATCGTTCTGGCGCCTGCGCGCCAAGTCAGACGTTACGCGAATGGGACGCCGCGCCAACGCGCACAGGCGATCCACGATCTCCCTGACGCTCACCGCTTTTCCCGAAGCGATGTTGTAGACCTCCCCTCCCTCTCCACGCGCCAGGGCCAGCCAGTAGGCCCGCACCATGTCGCGCACATCGGTGAAGTCGCGTTGCGCCTCGAGGTTGCCAACCTGGAGGGTGTCAGACCTCCCTGACTCAACGAGGACGATCTCTCGCGCCAAGTCGGCGCAGACGAAGCCCGGGCCCTGCCGAGGTCCCCAATGGTTGAAGGCCCTGACCGTGACGATATCGAGCCCTTCCCCATGGGCGTACTGGGTGGCGTAGAGCTCCATGCAGGCTTTGGAGAGGGCATAGGGGGTCAGGGGGCGAAGGGGAGATCCTTCCGAAATTGGCTGATGAGTTTCCGGGACATCGCCGTAGACGGCCCCCGAGCTGACCAAAAGCATCCGGGCCCGAAGCTTGAGAGTCCG
>JACOUJ010000414.1 GCA_016177865.1 Candidatus Rokuibacteriota bacterium | reverse complement strand
GCGGACTGGAGCGCCCGGAGGGCGCGTAGGGAGATATTGGGGGGGGCCCGCCCGCGAACCACGGAAGGGTCGTCGCGGGAGCGGTGTGGAGCGAAGGGGATCCCCAGCCTCGCCTCATGGAAAGCAAGCGGGGTGCCCCGTGGCTGGCCATGAGGACGAGAGAGTGACGGGGAAACCGATCAGCGCATCGCGGGTGGTGCTGAGCCAAATCATGCAGCCGCTGGACGCCAATGTATCGGGGAATGTTCACGGCGGCGTCATCCTCCGCCTCATGGATGAGGCGGGCGGTGTGGCGGCGACGCGGCATTGCCGGGCCCGGACCGTGACTGCGGCGATCGACTCCTTCAGCTTTCTCTCCCCCGTCTATGTCGGCAACCTGGTCACGGTGAAGGCCTCTCTGAACTGGGTTGGGCACTCGAGTATGGAAGTCGGGGTCCACGTGGAGGCGGAGGATCTCCGCACCGGCGAAATCACCCACACGGCCTCCGGCTATCTGGCGTACGTTTGCCTGGACGCGGATGGCCGCCCGAGGCAAGTCCCCGCGCTCTTGCCAGAGACCGATGAGGACCGGCGGCGGATGGCTGAGGCCGCGGAGCGCCAGCGGGCCCGGCTGAAAATGCGCAGGCGGTAGACTATGCGCCAGCATGCTGATTTTGTCCATCTCCACGTCCACTCCGAGTACAGCCTTCTCGACGGGGCGGCGCCGCTCAAGAAGCTGGTCGCCAGGGCCAGGGAGTTGCGGTTTCCCGCGATTGCCCTGACGGACCACGGCAATCTCTTCGGCGCCATAGACTTCTACCTGGCCGCCCGCGAGGCCGGGATCAAGCCAATCCTGGGGACCGAGCTGTATATCGCTCCGGGGAGCCGCTTTGAGAAAACCAATGTGGACGGCTCGTACGAAGGGGCGAACCACGCGACCGTCCTGGTGCGTGATCTCCAGGGCTATCGGAATCTGATCAAGCTTGTCTCGAAGGGGTATCTGGAGGGGTTCTACTACAAACCGCGGGTAGACCGGGAGCTTCTCGCACAGCACTCCGATGGCCTCCTCGTGCTTTCCGGGTGCCTCAACTCCGAGGTCTCGCGCCTGCTCTCCCAGGGTGAGGAGATCAAGGCGCGGGAGGTCGCGGGTTGGTATCTGGAGGTCTTTGGCCGGGATGCCTACTTTATTGAGGTTCAGGCGCATGGCCTCGAGGAACAGGCGAAAGTCACTGAAGGAGCGCTCCGGATCGCCCGCGCGCTCAACGTCCCCGTTGTCGGGACTAACGACTCCCACTATCTCGACGCGGCCCATGCGAGGGCCCATGAGGTTCTCCTCTGCATCCAGACCGGGACGACACTGAAGGACCCTAACCGCTGGCGCTTCTCGTCCAATCACTTCTACCTGAAGTCTGCGGAGGAGATGCGTCAGGTCTTTGCCGATCTCCCTGGGGCGCACCGTGAGACGCTGGAGGTCGCCGAGCGGTGTAATCTGGATCTTCCCTTCGGCGAGATCC
This sequence comes from Candidatus Rokuibacteriota bacterium, assembly GCA_016177865.1. Lineage (GTDB taxonomy): Bacteria > Methylomirabilota > Methylomirabilia > Rokubacteriales > JACOUJ01 > JACOUJ01. Next base: position 1,677 of record JACOUJ010000414.1, on the reverse strand, counting down.
ATCTTCCCCGCTACGAGGTGCCCCAGGGCTTTACCCTGGACAGCTATCTGGCTCACCTGGCGCGGGAGGGGTTAAAGACCCGTTATCCCGACCCGAACCAGGCCATGAGTGACCGCCTGCAGCAGGAACTCCAGATCATTCAGAAGACCGGCTTCGCGGGATATTTCCTCGTAGTGTGGGACTTCGTCTCCTATGCGAGGAGCCGGGGGATTGCGGTCGGCCCGGGACGGGGCTCGGCCGCCGGTTCGCTTGTCGCTTATTGCCTCGGGATCACGAACCTCGACCCGATCAAGTACGGTCTCCTGTTCGAGCGCTTCCTGAATCCCGAACGGGTCACCATGCCGGACATGGACATCGATTTTTCCGACGACCGGCGGGATGAAGTCATCGAGTATGTAGCGGGGCGCTACGGGCGGGAGAACGTGGCCCAGATCATCACGTTCGGGACGCTCGGCGCGAAGGCGGTGATCCGCGACGTCGGACGGGGCCTCGGAATGCCCTACGCAGAAGTCGATAAAATCGCGCGGATGGTGCCGAACCAGCTCAACATCACCCTCGACGACGCCTTCCAGCAGAGCCCACCACTCGCAGAGGCCGTGCGCTCTAACCCCGACGTGGGTGAACTGTGGGAGACCGCCAAGACCCTTGAGGGGCTGACCCGCCATGCCTCCACGCATGCGGCCGGCGTTGTGATCTCGGATCGCCCCCTCATGGAGTACGTCCCTCTCTACAAGGATCCCAAAAAGGACGAAGTGGTCACCCAGTACGCGATGGGGGCGATCGAAAAAATCGGCCTCCTCAAGATGGATTTCCTCGGTCTCCGTACCCTCACGGTCATTGCCAACACGGCCAAGCTTGTTCGCGAGACCCACGGGATCGATCTGGACTCTGACCGGATCCCGCTCGATGACCCGAAAACCTATCAGCTTCTCTCCGAGGCGCGGACCTTCGGGGTTTTCCAGCTGGAGTCGTCTGGAATGCGAGACCTCCTCCGCCGTCTCCGCCCGGAGCGGCTGGAGGACGTCATCGCATTAGTGGCCCTCTACCGCCCCGGACCGATGGAGATGATCCCGGACTTCATCAACCGCCGCCACGGCCGGGTGAAGGTCTCTTACGACCACGAGTTGATGGAGCGGTTCCTCGAGGAGACCTACGGGGTCATGATCTACCAAGAGCAGGTCATGCAGATCGCCTCCGAGCTGGCCGGCTTCTCCATGAGCGAAGCGGACATCCTTAGGCGGGCCATGGGCAAGAAGGACTCCGAAATGATGGCCCGGCAGCGCGAGAAGTTTGTCCGTGGGGCAAAAGTCCGTGGCGTCTCTGAAAAGAAGGCCGAGAAGATCTTCGATCTTATGGCCCCCTTTGCCGGGTACGCCTTCAACAAATCACATAGCACCGCCTACGCCATGGTCGCTTATCAGACCGCGTACCTCAAGGCAAACTATCCGATGGAGTTCATGGCGGCCCTCCTCACCTCCGAGATGGGAAATACGGAGAAGATCGTCCGCCACATCGAGGAATGCCGGGTGATGGGGATTCAGATCCTCCCACCAGAAGTGAATTTCTCCGGGATTCAATTCACGGTGGTCGGGGAAACGATCCGCTTCGGGCTGGCCGCGATCAAGAACGTCGGGGAGGCGGCCATCCAGTCCATTCTGGCGACGCGCCCGGTGAAGG
>JACOUJ010000413.1 GCA_016177865.1 Candidatus Rokuibacteriota bacterium | reverse complement strand
CGGGAGCTTCGGTTCAGGGACGTGGCGGGGATTTTGAAGGATTCGGCCATCCAGACCGCCGTCGTCATGGTCATCGTGGCCGCCTCCGCCGTCCTCGGCTGGTACCTCACGAGCGAGCAGATTCCCCAGAAATTCGCCCGGGCCATCCTGACGACCACGAGCAATAAGTACCTGATCCTCTTCTTCCTCAATATCTTCTTCTTCGTGGCGGGGATGTTCCTCCACTCGGCCGCGGCCATCATCCTGATTGTGCCCATCGTCATGCCGCTCATCCGCCAAATCGGGGTCGACCCGGTTCACTTCGGAATCATCGTCACCATCAACCTCGGGGTCGGGCAGCAGACACCCCCGGTGGCCACGGTGCTTCTAACCACCTCTGCCATCGCCAACCTTCCTTTCTGGGAGGTCTTCAAGGCGGGGTGGCTCTTCACGGTCGTCTTGGCCCTCGTCACGCTCTTCGTGACCTACGTGCCGGGGCTCAGTCTCTTCCTCGTGGACTGGCTCTATTAGTAGCCAGGGCTTCGAGCACCGCCTGATGGATCTTGCCGTTGGTCGCGAGGATCCCGGGCCCGTCCAGATGAAAGACGTCACCGCGAACCGTCGTGACGGTTCCCCCGGCCTCGGTGACCAAGAGCGCCGTCGGCGCCATGTCCCACGGGCCGAGGGTCAGCTCCCAGTAGCCATCAAGCCGCCCCGCGGCCACGTAGGCTCCGTCCAGGATGGCGGAACCGAGGCGGCGGACCGCCTGGGCCTTCAGGCTGAGCGCGGCGAACTCGGGGAGGTTCGTCACCCCGCTCTCGCGGATGGTGTAGGGGAAGCCCGTGGCGAGGAGACTCCGATCGAGCTGCGTCGTCCCTGAGACGCGGATGGGCTCGCCGTTGAGATACGCTCCCTTGCCTCGCTCGGCCACGAAGAGCTCCTCCAGGTTGGGATCGTAGGCCACCGCGAGGATGATCTCTCCCTCGGCTTCGAGGGCAATCCCGACGGCGAAGACGGGAAAGCCGTGGGCGTAGTTGGTGGTGCCATCCAGCGGGTCAATGATCCAGCGGTAGGGGACGGTCCCCGCTCGGGTGCCGCTCTCCTCCGCCAGGATCCCGTGGTGGGGGAAGGCCTCACGGAGGCGTTCGACGATCAACCGCTCGGCGCGCCGATCCATCTCTGTAACCAGATTGATGGCGCCCTTGAAGGAGATCTGACGGGCGCGACCGAGCTCTTCGCGAAGCATCTTTCCGGCGGCCGTGGCGACCTCGATCGCGACTGTCAGGGAGGAGTTCACAGAGTGATACCTTACCACACCTGTCCGCCCGGGGTCAGTGGCCGCTTGACCGGACGGGAGCGAAAGTGATATGAGGAAGGCGGTGTCTTAAGAACCTATGGCCGTCCCCAATCGCCCCATCCTGATCGTCACGGCCTGCTATATCAAGGGAGGCCCTGGCCCCGGCGCCTGGGGGTACGTGGTGTGTTTGCCAAGCGGCCAAGAACGGGAGGGGAGTGACGTCGTGGAAGAGACGAGCCTGAATCGGCTCGAGCTGACCGCGGCTATACGGGCCCTTCAAACTTTGGGGACAGCGGATCGTAAGAGACCGGTCCGTGTGGTGAGCGCCAGCCAATATGTGGTGCACGGCGCGAAGAGCGTGGGGGAGCGGAAGACAAATCTCGACCTGTGGGAACGCCTCAACGGGCTGACTAAAGGACTAAAGGTTGCCTGGGAGTGGGAGCCCCAGGGCACCATGGCGTATCAAGAGCAGGCCGGGGAGCTTGCCGCCCAGGCCGTCAGACGCATGCAGTGACCCCCCCCATGAAGCTGGCCGTCATCGGGGCGGGTGGAATCGGCGGTTACTTCGGCGCGCGCCTGGCGCAGGCCGGGGAGGACGTGAGTTTCATCGCGCGCGGCGAGCACCTTCGGGCCATCCAGGCGCGCGGCCTCCGGGTCAGAAGCCCGAGCGGCGACTTCACGGTCAACGTTCCAGCGACAGATGATCCTCGAACGATCGACCCGATGGATGTCGTCCTCTTCTGCGTCAAGTCCTACGACACAGAAAGCGCGGCCGAGGCGATCCGCCCCGTCGTGGGCCCGGATACCGACGTCCTCTCCCTCCAGAACGGGGTCGATAACGAGGAGAAGCTTGGCCGGATCCTCGGTCCCGGCCCCGTGCTGGGCGGCGCCGCGTACATCTTCTCCTTCATCGGCGAGCCGGGCGTCATCGAGCACACGTCCGGGGGGCGCATCGTCTTCGGCGAGATGAACCAATCGCGCTCAGAGCGGTGTCACCGCCTTCTCACCGTTCTGGAACGCGCCAAGATCAACGCTCAGGTCTCCGAGGATATTCATCGAACCCTCTGGGAGAAGTACTGCTTTATCTGCGCTGGAGCGGGGTTGACCTCGTTGACGCGCCTTCCGATGGGCGCGATCCGCGCCTGTCCCGAGACGTGGGAGCTCTATGGTCAGGTCGTGGAAGAGGCGATCACGGTCGGGCGGGCGTCAGGCGTGGCCCTTCCGCCCGATCTCCTCGATCGGACACTGGCCATGGCTCAACGTGTTGACCCTGGGGCCTACTCTTCCATGCACTACGACCTCACCCACGGGAAGCGTCTGGAGTTAGAAGCCCTCCACGGCCATGTCGTCGGCCTTGGCCGGAGGTTCGGCTTCCCGACTCCAGCGTGCTTCGCGATCTACGCCGCGCTCAGGCCGTACATGAACGGCCCGCCGGCCGCGTGAGACTGGCCGCGGCTCTTCAGGAGAGGGTGGGCGGGGAGGCCTGGATCAGCTCGAGGACTTCCTCCGGGGTGTCCGCGATCTTCAGAATGGCCAGCTCTTCGGACGTGACTCGCCCCTGCCGGCAAACGATCTCTCTGAGCCAGGTCAGAAGCCCGCGCCAGTAGTCGCTCCCCACGAGGATGACCGGGAAGGGGCGGACCTTCTCGGTCTGGATCAGCGTGAGGGGTTCAAAGAGTTCATCGAGAGTTCCGTATCCACCGGGCAGGAAGACGAAGGCGGTGGAATACTTGGCGAACATGAGCTTTCTGACGAAAAAGTAGCGAAAGCTCAAAAGCTTTTTTACATACGGGTTGGGCGTCTGTCCCTGCGGGATGTCGATGTTGAGGCCGATGGAGAGACCTCCCGCCTCGCTCGCGCCCTTATTGGCCGCCTCCATGACCCCCGGTCCGGCCCCGGTGATGATCGCGTAGCCGTTCTCCGCCAGGAGCCGTGCGATCTTTTCGGCGCTGGCGTAGGCCGGATCATCGTGAGTCGCGCGGGTGGAACCGAAGATAGAGACGGCGGGCGGGATGTTGGCCAACGTCTCAAACCCCTCCACGAGTTCGGCGAGGATCTTGAAGACGCGCCAGGTATCGTGCGCACTGGAGGGAAGCTCAATGGACATTCGTTTGCGTCTCTCTATGTGGAAAACAAACTGTACCGGCTCCGCGAAGGGATGTCAAGGTGACGGGGGAATTGTTGTGTCAGTTGAGCTGGCCAAGAAGGCGATGCAGCTCCCGGTACGCGAGGGTGTAGCCGGGCTCGATCTCCAGGGCTCTCTTGATCTCCCTGATTGCCTCGTGAGTCTTTCCCTGTTTCACCAGGACGCGACTCAGGTTGAAGTGTGGGTAGTGTCGCGCCTCGTAGCGTCTGGCCGTTATGGCCTTCTTAAGCCACGGGATGGCCTCGTCGTGACGGCCGATTTCGATCAGGTAGGCCCCGATGTCGTTATAGGGGTTCCCGAAATCCGGGTCTACGGTAATCGCGATTTCGCATTCGCGAATGGCGTCGTCGTATCGACCCTGAAAACTGTAGGTCCAGCCGAGGAACGTATGGGCCTCGGCAGTGGGATAGATCTCCAGGGATTGCTTATAGTGGGCAATCGCGGCATCGAAGTCGCCGGCCATCTGGGCTTCGTATCCCTTTCTGAAGAATTCTTCGGCCTCCTTGGGCCAGGCCGGCTCAGTCATCACGGCTACTGTGGGGATGCCAGGCGCTTTTCCAGCGTCCTCCGGTACTCTCCGTACGGCACGGCCCCCACGATCTTTTGCCCGCCGTCCAAGATCACCGTAGGGATTGCCCGAACCTGATGCTCCTGTTGGGCCGTGGCGTAGTCTTGAAGGACCGCGGCCCGGGCCCGTCCCGAATCCCGGTCAGCGTGGAACTGGTCCATGTCGAGCCCCGCGGCTCTGACGATGGGGAGCAGTTCTTCTCGCAGGGCGATGTTCACGCCTTGGGCGAAGAAGGCCTCGTAGAGCGAGAGGTGGAGCTGCTCAAAGGCCGCCTCGCCCTGGAAGCTGGCGCACTTGCCGGCCTCGAGGGCGGGGAGACTCCAGGTCGGAAAATCAGCCCGCTCCCACATCCGGTAGGTGATGCCTTCCGAGGCCGTCATCGCGGATACGCGGCGCCATCCTTCCTCGCGGTAGGTTCCCTTGAAGGCAACCGTAGGATCTGGGACCGGGCGAAGGGGGAAGCTTCTCCACTCGATCCTGACGGCATCGCCAAGCTCAGCCGCGAGGCGCCGGAGGCGGACCGCCGCCGGGTAGCACCACGGTCAGAGGTAGTCTGAGTATTCGATGATGGTGATTGGTCGTTCTCTCATGGGAGTTCTCCCATTCTAATCCCCGCTCTCATCCCCGGTCAACGGCGCCCGGACCGTTAGGAGGAGCGCGCCAAGCAGAAGCACCGCCCCCATCAAACCCAGCGCGCCAAGTCGCTCACCGAAGAGAAGAAATCCCAGCGTGGTGGCCGTCAGGGGTTCGAGGAGGGTCACAATGCTGGCGACGGTCGCGGAGGTCATTCTGAGCCCGAAGATGTAGAGGATGTAGGCGAGCGCGGTCGGGATGACTCCCAGATACAAGAGGAGTCCCCACTGGGTTCCGGTCTGAGGGATCGAGGAGGAGTGCAGCGCGACCGGTGAAAGCAGGCCCGCCCCGATGGGGAATGAGAGTCCGACGATAGCCAGGGGGTTCATTTCCAGGAGGAGGCGTTTTGAGAGGACGACGACGAACGCATAGGCCAGGGCGGCCCCGAGGGCCAAGAGAGCGCCGAATGCGAACTCACCCTCGAGTCGGACACTCCCTCCGGTCGGCCCGACGACAAGCATGGCGGTTCCCGTGATGCCCAGGGCCATGGCCAGGAGCGTGATTCGGGCGAACCGCTCTTGGAGGAGGAGGCGTGAGAGCCCGGCGACCATGAGCGGGGCGGTACAGATGGCAAGGAGGGCCGTCACCGCCACGGAGGTTCTCGGCACCGCGGAGAAATAGCAGACCTGATAGGCGGCCAGCGCGACTCCGATCCCGAGCGTGTTGAGTCCGTTTGCCGAGGATCCGACTCGCCACTGCCCGGTTGCGAGCGCGGTCGCGAAGAGCAGAGGCCCCGCGAGGGCGAGGCGGACAAATCCCACGAGAAACGGGGAAAGCGGGGTCAGGAGTCGCATCGTCGCCCCCGTGGTCCCCCAGGAGATCGAAGCCAGCGCGATCAGGAGAAGGCCGAGACGCGATGGGGCTGGAGCGGTCATCGCAGTATCGTAAGAATCTCGTCCGTGCCTGTCAAGGTGGGTGAGTTTGGAGTTGCCTTGTTCTTCAAAGTGACTATCATGGAAGCATTGGATCACGAAGATGATTCATTCTAGGATGACCCGTGCCTGATGAGGCCACAGAGCAAGGAAGAGATCCGAGAACTGGTCTGGAGACGAATGGAGCGGGAGCGGGCGGCCCGTTTTCCGGGGACCCGGGGTCGGATCCCGAACTTCGTCGGCGCAGAGCGCGCCGCGCTTCAGCTCCAGGCCCTCCGGATCTGGAAACAGGCCAGGGTCATCAAGGTCAATCCTGACGCCCCCCAGCTCCCGGTCCGCCGGATGGCCCTTCGGGAGGGGAAGATCGTCTACATGGCCGTCCCCCGCCTCCGGGAGAAGGCGTGCTTTCTCCGGCTGGACCCGACCCTGCTCGGCGCGCACCTCGCCCAGGCGGCCACCATCAAGGGCGCAGACCGATTTGGACGGCCCGTGACCCTTGAGGAGGTTCGTCCCCTGGACCTCATCATCTGTGGCTCCGTGGCCGTCAACGTGCGGGGAGCGAGAGTGGGGAAGGGGGGTGGCTATTCTGATCTGGAATACGCCTTGCTGACCGCGCGCGGGGTGGTCTCTGCGGCAACACCGATCCTCACCACGATCCATTCGCTCCAGCTTCTCCACGAGGCGATCGAGATGCGCGTTCACGACATCCCCGTGGATTGGGTCGTCACCCCCGAGGGTGTGACGAAGCTCCCGATTCACTACCCCCGCCCGAAGGGAATTGTCTGGGAGCTTCTCGCCGCTGAGAAGATCGAAGGCATCCCCGTGTTGAAGGCCCTCTTCGGGAGCCGTTGATGGACGCGCCGGTTGGGCTGGTTCGGTCCGCCCTCCGAAGCCTCGTTCACGTCCATACGGTGGTGCCGCCGGAGCACCCATCGGCGCAGCTCCTGGGGGAGGAGCGGATGGGGTCGGGGTGTGTCGTTGACCGGGAGGGGCTCATTCTCACGGTGAACTACGTCGTCATGGGGGGGGATGAGATCCTCGTGACCCTGCCAGGTGGACGAGAGGTCCCGGCGGAGATCGTCGCCCAGGACTTTGAGATTGGCTTGGCCCTGCTGCGTGTGAAGGGGGTTCGGCTCACGCCTTTCTCGACCGGGACATTCGCTTCCCTCACCCTGGGGGGGCCTGTCTTCGTCCTTGCCGCCTCCGGCCCGGAGGAGCGTCGAGTCGCCGGAGGGTGCGTCACATATCTCGGCGAGTTCGACGCCTACTGGGAGTATTGGATCGAGCACGGGATCATGGCCTCCGCTTTTAACCCGGGCCTTGGAGGCGGGGGCCTCCTCAATCTCAGCGGGCAACTCCTCGGCGTGGTCTCGCTGAGTCTGAACGAGTTGTGTCACCACTCCTTTGCCATCCCGGCGGATTACTTCACGCAGCACAGGAAGGAGCTACTTCGCTACGGGCGAGTGGCAAGCCGTCCCCGGCGGGGATGGATCGGCTTTTTCCCTCACCCCGGCGAAGACGGGCTGGTCGTGGCGGGGGTGATCCCCGGTGGCCCGGGGGAGCGCGGGGGATTGCAGGAAGGGGATCTCATTCTTGCCGTCGATCACCGGGAAGTGTCCACGCGCAAGGAGCTGTATCTCGCTCTTTGGGAGCACGAACCCGGGGAGCGGGTGCAGTTCGATCTCGTCCGAGGCGACGACGCGCGAAGGGTGGAAGTCGTCTGTGGGGATCGAGCCGTGTTCTATGCGCGCGGAAAGAGCGAGCGCCCTGGGTCGTGAGGAGATCAGCGTGAATCCACTGGATTGGGTGGCGATGCGCGCCTTGGTGATCGTTCTCTTCGTGGGAAGCCTCAGTGTCCCGGCGTGGACCTCCGAGCATCTGGGGCGCTGGGGCGCCAAGACCCAGATGCCATCGTCACGCACTGAAGTCGCTGTGGCCCAACTCGCAGGGCGCATCTACGTGATCGGTGGCTTTGGCCCCGGCGGTGATCTGGTTGAGGTCTACGACCCCGCCACCGACCGCTGGCAGCGACGGGCCTCCGTGCCCCAGGCCCTTCATCATTCCGGTGCCGTGGCGGTGAACGGGAAGCTTCATCTTGTCGGCGGGTACAGCGGGGGGTTCAACGCGGTCGGGGTTCTCTTTGAGTACGACCCGGTCTCTGACCGGTGGAGGCAGCGGCGCTCCATGCCGACTCCCCGTGGCGCGCTGGCCGTGGGATTTCTCGACGGAAAGATCTATGCGGTCGGCGGCGTCGGCGCGGATGGTCGGAATACCGGGGCCGTGGAAGCCTATGACCCGACGACGGACCGCTGGGAATCTGTGGCCCCGCTGCCGACCCCGCGCGACCACTTGGCCGTCTCGGTCGTTGGCGGCCGGCTCTTCGCGATTGGAGGGCGGATTCAGGGAAGCTTTGCCCGAAACCTCGGGACCAACGAAGCGTACGATCGGGCCATGAACCGCTGGTCCTCTCGATCCCCGCTTCCGACTCCACGGAGTGGAATCGCGGCGGTGGTCCTCGAAGGGCGGATCTATGTCTTCGGCGGGGAGGCGCCCGCGGGGACTTTTGCCCAGAACGAAGCCTACGACCCCGTGGCCGACCGATGGGCCGCTCTTGCTCCCATGCCGACCGCCCGTCACGGACTCGGAGCCGCGGTCGTGGGGGGAGCCATCTATGTTCTGTCAGGAGGCCCCCGTCCAGGTGGGTCCTACAGCGGGGCCAATGAAGTATTTTATCCGCCTCGGGCCCCCTAACTCGACGGCCGAGATCATCCCATGCTGAAATATGCCGCCAACCTGACTCTCCTGTTTACCGAGGTCCCGTTCCTGCAGCGCTTCGGCAGGGCGGCGGGCGCAGGGTTTCGGGCCGTTGAGTTTCTGTTCGCCCACTCCGAGGACGTGGGTGGGATCGAGCGTGAGATCAGGCAGCACGGCCTGGAGGTTGTCCTGTTCGATCCGGAGGCGGGAGATTTTTCGTCGGGAGACCGGGGCTATCTCTGCGTCCCGAGCCGGCGGGATCATTGCTTTAAGACCATTGAAGACGCCGTGGTCACCGCGAAGCGGCTCGGGGTGCGACGCCTCAATGTCCTGGCCGGGAATCGCGTGGAGGGCCTGAGCGCGGAAGACCATCGCCGCACCGTCGTCGAGAACCTCAGGCGGGCCGCGCCCCTGGCCGAGCGCGCCGGGATCACGCTCCTCATCGAGGCCCTCAATCGCTTCGAGCATCCTCGGTACTATCTGGACCACTCGCGGCTCGGACTGGAGATCGTTCGCAAGGTGAACCATGCGAACGTGAGATTTCAGTATGATGTCTATCATATGCAACGCATCGAAGGGAATCTCATCGAGACTTTGCTCGGCAACCTTCCATTGATCGGACACATCCAGATCGCCGATGTGCCGGGGCGCCACGAGCCCGGGACGGGAGAGATCAACTTTCCCCTTCTCCTCCAGGCTCTCGAGGGCGCTGGGTACAGCGGCTACGTGGGTCTCGAATACCGCCCCTCAGGACGAACCGAAGACTCGTTGGCCTGGCTTCCCGGAAATAAGAGGTCCCCATAGGGGCGCCCGCCCTTTGGGGTGGGTCCTACGCCCCCCTTCGGGGGCGTTCTTGTGCGGGTACGCACTCCTTGCGAGTGGGTCGTCGAGTCCATTTCTGGTGGGAGGTCACGTGCGAACGTTCTGGCGTGGCGTGAGCCGCGCGCTCGGTGGGTTCTTCTCCCACAACGGTTTCTTTCTCGCGGCGGGCATCTCCTTCTATGTTGTCATCTGCCTCGTCCCCTATCTCTTTCTCTTGATCGCCCTGGCAGGCTTTCTGCTCTCTATCGAGACTGCCTCTGAGGAGGTGATTGCCCAACTCATCGAAATCATCCCGGTCTACCAGGAAGAGATGGAGCAGCTCCTTCATTCCATTGTCGAGGCCCGAGGAGTCTCCGGCATCCTGGGCACGCTGATCCTCCTCCTCTTTACCTCCCAGCTTTTCGCCTCGCTCCGCCTTGTCCTCAACCAGGTCTTCGGCGTGGCGAAGGGTCGAGGGTATGTTCGGGGAATGCTCTTCGACCTCGGCATGATTATCTTCTCGAACCTCTTGTTCCTCGCGACGATCGGCGTGACGGCCGCCATCACGTGGCTGAAGGTGTCCTTGGGCGTCTTGCGCGAGCCTTCGCCATTCCTTCCTGTTGTCGAGGTGGTTGGTCTCGTCGCGGCGGTGATTTTTTCAATAGCCCTCTTCTTTCTCCTCTATCGGTTTGTGCCGAGCCGCCGTGTCCCCAGTCTTCGAGCCTTGCGCGCAGCCGCCTTCGCGGCGGTCCTCTGGGAAGTGGCCAAGCAGCTTTTTCGCTGGTACGTCACCGGCGTGGGCGTCTATGGTCGGGTCTATGGGCCGCTGGCGGTCCTGGTGGCGCTGGTCATGTGGATCTACTACTCGGCCGTTGTCTTTATCCTCGGGGCCGAGATGATCCGGTCCAGCGAAGAGAGAACCTGATATACTTTCCGCGTCGTCTCAATGTTGGATCGCCCCTCTCGCGGGTGGTTCGGATCATCCCCCGAGACGGGGAAGGAGGAGAGATGGCCGAGATTCGGCTCACGACACTCAGCCACGGAGCTGGCTGAGCCTGTAAGATCGGTCCGGAAGACCTGGCGCAGGTCCTGCGCCAACTGCCGCCCATCGCTGACCCGAGGGTGCTGGTGGGGACCGAGACGTCTGATGACGCCGCGGTCATCCAGCTCACGGAAGAGCTGGCACTCGTGCTCACGGTGGATTACTTCACCCCCATCGTGGACGATCCCTATGCGTTCGGTCAGATCGCCGCGGCCAACTCTCTCTCGGATGTCTATGCGATGGGGGGGGAGCCACTGGCGCTGCTCTCGATCGTGGGATTCCCGAAAGACAAACTCCCGTTTTCGATCCTCTCAGAGATCCTCCGGGGAGGGGCAGACAAAGCCCGGGAGGCCGGGGTGAGCGTGGTCGGCGGGCACACCATCGACGACGCCGAACCCAAGTGCGGCTACGCCGCGGTGGGAACGGTTCACCCGAAGCGCATCTTGAAAAACGTCGGCGCGCGGCCGGGGGACCGCCTCCTCCTCACGAAGCCTCTCGGCACCGGCATCATCTCTACCGCGATCAAGCGGGAGAAGGCATCGCCTGAGGCGATTCAGGCCGCCGTGACCACGATGGCCACGTTGAATCGGGACGCGTCTCTGGCCGTAAGAGAGGTCGGAGGCGTTCACGCGATGACCGACGTGACGGGATTCGGCCTGCTCGGGCATCTCAGAGAGATGACGGCCGGGAGTAAGGTCGGGGTGCGCCTCCGGGCCGGGGCGGTTCCGCTCCTTCCCCAGGTTCGGGAGCTGGCCCTCCAGGGACTTATTCCCGGGGGGACCCAGAGAAATTACCAGGCGGTCCAGGCCTGGGTCCGTTGGGATTCATCTCTGGCTGAGGTGGACCGGCTCATTCTTTCCGACGCCCAAACCTCCGGTGGTCTGCTGATTGCCGTCAGCTCCGACAGAGCCGGCCAACTCATAGAGGCGCTGCTGGCACGAGGCGTGCAGACCTCTTCCATCGGAGAAGTGATCGAAGAGGATCCCCTGGGGGGGATCGAGGTTAGTAATTTAGGCTAACCGACCGCCAGCATTGGTGTTTCTCGCCTGATCCTTTCTGAAAACTTCTTCAGCTCTGGGCGTTTCGTTTATATTTATATGGCATCTAATATGCAGCAAGTAGAACGTGTTCTCCTTACCTCTTGACACAGTTTTGATGAATGTGTTAAGAAGCCCTCACCTCTTTCTTGGGATTGGCAACGTTGGAAAATCAAATACGTGCGGCCGGGGGAATGTAGCGGTCTTCTCGAAGGGCGATGACTAAGGGATACGGGTCGCCAGCGTCTGCTCCACTGCTCCCCCTGGAAGAATCTCTCCGGGTTCTGGTCGTGGACGACGATCCCCTTGTCCTGCGCGTTCTCCAGGATGTTCTCCGGGTGCAGGGGTGCGAAACTTCCACGGCGGGAAACGCTGATCGGGCGCTGGCCCTCCTGGACAACAACTCCTACGACCTCATCGTTTCGGATATCCGAATGCCCGGTCCTTCCGGGCTGGACCTCTTGCGGGCCGTTAGGAGCCGTCAACCGGAGACCCCGGTAGTCCTCATTACCGGGTATGCCTCCGTGGAGACGGCCGTCGAGGCGCTTCGGAGCGGGGCGGTCGACTACCTTACTAAGCCCTTCCGCCTTCAAGACATCGAAAAGGTATTGGCCCGGGTCCGGGAAGCCCGGGGCCAAACGATTGCAATTCACGGGGATGGAGGCCGTCACCATACCGGGGTCCTCGGACTGATTCAGATCGCCGAGGCGACCATCTCATCCCGGGACGTTCCGCCCGTTCTCGAACTCGTGCTGGAATGTTGCCTCAATGCGCTGGGAGCCGACGGAGGAAGGATTCAGCTCCGGGAGTCCGAAGGCCGACCACCGTTGAGCGTCCATGGCGGCGACCCCTCTTTGGTCGAACGTCTCCGGGAATGGGGCGCGACGCGGGACGGGGGCCGAAAGACCCGCGCCACCGATGAATGGTATGGTCTGGAGCTTCCCATCGAAGGAAAGCGCGGCCTGCTTGGGCAACTCGCCGTTGCCCGTTGGGTCGAACGCGGGGTGTTCCTACCTGACGAACAGGAGCTGGCCCAGGGCTTTGCCCGGCACGCGGCCCTGGTGATCGAGAATCTCGCCCTTCACGCAAGCCTCCAGTCAAACCTCCTCAATACCATCCGGTCGTTTGTCTACGCGCTGGAGGCGAAGGACAAGTACACCCAGGGCCACTCCACCCGTGTCTCCCTCTACGCCTCCGAGCTGGCGAAGGTCCTGGGGGTGCCGGCCAACGTGGCTGCTGTGATCCGGTACGCCGCGCTCCTCCACGACCTCGGCAAGCTGGTGATTTACGAATCCATTCTAAAAAAGCCTGCCCGGCTGGTCCGTGATGAGTACACGATCATGATGCAACACCCCCTGATAGGCGAAGGGATCCTCCAGCCCCTCGGATTTCTCGCAGAGGAGGCCCGCGTCGTACGTCACCACCACGAGCGCTATGACGGGAAAGGATTTCCTGACGGCCTGGCCGGAGAGGCCATCTCCCTCCCGACTCGGATCGTGACGGTCGCCGACGCCTTTGACGCGATGACCTCAGATCGCCCCTACCGGTCAGCGATGCCCTTCGAGACCGCGCTTCGGGAAATTCGGAAGGGGGCGGGAAGTCAGTTCGATCCACAAATTGCGGAGGCATTCGCCAACCTTGAGCTTCACCGGCTGATCGAGATCAGTCGGATCACACCCGGAAGCCTGGATTTCCTGGAGTAGACCGGTTCCTTGTCAGGGGGTGGACGAGTTGATCCGAAGCCCACGCTGTGGCACGCTCGTCGTGGAGCCACGGCATGAAGCGATTCAAGGAGTGCCGTCACGCCACCCTTCTCTTGACCTTCG
>JACOUJ010000412.1 GCA_016177865.1 Candidatus Rokuibacteriota bacterium | reverse complement strand
TCCCACGTCGCATCCGAGAAGTCTCAACCAGAGGGAAGATCAGGTCTGCGACATCAAGGACAACTTCAAGGGAAGAACTCTCAACGATAGGGATCGCAAGACAGTGGTGAGTCGTAATGTCTCCAGCCTTCAGCCAAGTAGGAGCGCCAGGAGGACGCCCGTGCTTCGGACGCGGGATAACGAGGAGCCTATGGTCTGGCGTGCACTCGAACTCAGGCAGGAACGCGGGCTGGATCGAGATTAGGCGTCCCGAGTAGTGATGCCGGAATATCTTGCGCACTCTCCGGGTCCGACCAGCGTGGGTCAACGCCTCCAGGTTCTCGGGAAAGCCAATGGTAGCATCCGAACGCTCAACACGATGGGTGGTACGGTCAAACAGATCCTGGATCTGGGTCGGCCCACTCGTTACCAAGATGCGAGTTGAGCCCACAAAACAATAACCGCAGTGATAATCACAGCCGAGCATGCCGAAGGAGAGCGCGCGCGAGCCCGGGTAGGCGTGGAAGAACGGCTTCTTCTCAATGGGGTCGAGCTGGAGGGCGGCGACGTAGCCGGTCGGAACGAGGAGGCGGCCATCCTCGTTCCAGCGGACCTTGCAGACGCCCCGCTGGCCGACGGGGATCAGGCAGCGGTGACCGCAGGCCACACAGCGAACTTTCCCCTCAGGCAGCCGCTCGTAGAGCTCGCCCTCTCGCGTAAGGCGGCCGATGGCGGCTTGGAGCGTCTCCGTCCGGGCCATGGGCACCTTCTTAGAAGTCTATCCTTCAGATCGAGCGGCGGCAAGAAAAGTGATCTGGAACTGCGCGCCAGTGCGACGGGGGCGTCTACGCCCTCCCAGGCACGACGGCCTCAATGGCATGCCGCGCGACCTCGACGATCCGATCCACCTGGGCCTCGGTCACCACCAGGGGAGGGGCAAAGAGAAGGATCTCGCGCAGGAGGCGGGGAAAGACGCCGCGCCTGATCATCTCCTGACGCACCCGCGGCCCGACTTTCTCTTCCGGTGGGAAGGGGGCTTTGGTCCCCCGATCTGCCACCAGCTCCACAGCCGCCATCAACCCCTTGCCGCCGCGGACGTCTCCTACGGCCCGGAGATTTGAAAGCCCCTTGAGACCATGATAGAGGCGATCCCCCATCTTCGCCGCCCGCTCCCAGAGGCGCTCCCCCTCCATGATCTCGAGATTCTTCAAGGCGACCGCGCAGGCCGTGGGGTGGGCGGAATACGTATAGGCGTGCATCCAGCGGTTCTCCGGGGAGACAGAATCCATGACCTCCTTGACCTCCGCAGAGACCATGATCCCGCCCAGAGGAAGATAGCCTGAGGTCACGCCCTTGGCGAACGACATGATGTCCGGCTCGACCCCCCAGTGGGTCAGGGCGAACCAGTGGCCGGTCCGGCAGAAGCCTGTGATCACTTCGTCGGCGATGAAAAGGACCTGGAGCCGGGTACAGATCTCGCGCGCCCGCGGGAAGTAGTCGTCGGGCGGGATGATGACGCCGCCGGCCCCCATGATCGGCTCCGCGATGAAGGCGGCTACGGTCTCCGGGCCTTCCCGCAGGATAGCCTCCTCCAACTCGCGCGCCGCCGCCTGGCCCACGGTTTCGCCGGCGCGGGCGCCTTCGAAACGGTACGGGGACGGTGCCTGAATGTGGACAAATCCCGGGACCCGAGGCTCGAACATCTTCCAGTATGCCGGGATGCCCGTCGCGCTCATGACCTGGAGCGTCACCCCGTGGTAGGCCTGCTGGCGGGAGATGATCTTGACCTTCTCCGGCTTCCCCTGGGCCTTCCAATAAAAGCGCGCCGTCTTGAACGCCGACTCGTTCGACTCGGCGCCGCCCGAGGTGAAGAAGACGGCGGCCAGGTTCGGGTAGGCGAGCTCCGTGAGGCGGGCCGCCAGCCGGATCGCCGGAATGTTGGATGACCCGGCATAGGCCGAGCAGTACGCCAAGGTGCGCATCTGCTCCGCGGCGGCCTGAGCCAGCTCCTCCCGGCCGTGCCCCACGCTGACATTCCAGAGGCCGCCCAGGGCGTCGATATACTCCTGTCCCCGGACATCCTTCATCACCGCCCCCTTCCCTTCGACGAAGATCAGGGGCTCGATGTGATCGAATGGATGATGAAGCGGATGGATCAAGTGCGCCAGGTCGGCTTTCACGAGATCTAGGTAGTCCGGGGCGTTCATCCGGGCGCCTCCTTATCGAACGAGTGATCCACTCACGCTATCCGGCCGGGCGTTCTCCCCCAACGTCCAGGAAGCTTTTCCAGGATCCGCTGGGGATTGGACGGGCCCTGGAGAGCGGCCCGTTATAGAAGTAGACCCAGGCCCGGACCGTTCTCCCTTCTTCTCGGAGACGGACCGGCACCTCCCGTCGGATGAAGAGGCTTCCGGCCTCGTCAGCCGGATCATACTCTTCTTCGGCATCAATCGGCATGAGGAGATCCGCCATCTCTTCCGATTGATACACCTCACCGACCACAACACCCCGCGGATCCTCCACCGCCCCCGGGAACCCACCCAAACTGAAGAGCCGTGCTTTGATCTGCCCCTCCCCCAAAAACTCCGCCCGTCCTTCGAGAAGGTGATGCAGAGGGAAGCCCTGCATGAGGGTTCCGTAGACGAAGAGCGCATCGGGCATCGCAAAGCCCTTAGGGAGAGGATCAGCGGCAGTCGGTGTGGGGCAAGGCTAAGGCCCTGGCAGCGCCTGCCAGCGGCCAAGCCCAGAAAGGCAAAGCTGAGGGACGCACAGTCAGACAACATCGCATGACGCCCCCATTCTACACCTTTTTGTCAGAAGGGGGAGCGCCAACCGCTCCGCCTCGGGGGGCACTGTCCCCGCTCGCCCTCTGGCCTCCCCCTGACCCCCCCACCTGGGCTCTTCAGAAGCGGAGGCGCACTCGATAGGTCAGCCTCGCGGTGGATTCCTTGGCGACGGGGACGCGGTAACGGAGGGTGTGAGCCTCCATCTTCTCGTGTGGGTGGGTAGACCGGAGGACCTCCCAGTCTCCCGGCATCGGCTCGATGACGGTCACGGTCACGTCCTCCTTTTTGTGATTCCGGAGCAAGATCTCCCACTCCACCTCGTACAGATTCCAGCCGATCTTCTTCCAGTCTTTCTGGACCCGCTCCCCTACCACGTCAAATGCCTCTCCCATCTTGATCTTGACGCGCTCGTCCTTCGGCGTATGGTCAATCCAATCCTCGCCGATAAACTGCTGGCTTCCCGTTCGGTCGGCCTTGTAGACGCGCACTTTCCCCTTGGGGAGGGGCAGGCCCAGGTGATTGGCCTGGGTATTGGCCACCTCCAGAAGGACACTGACCTTTTGGTTCCCGATCGGCGTCCCGTATTGGGTCCGGTGGTAGTCGCGCGCCCCGTAGTAGACGAGCTCCTTGACCACCGGCACACCGTTGGCCGCCATCAGAGAGAGCTGCTTGGTCTGATTGTCCTTGATCGTCGTGCGCCCGTCCAGGGTGTAGAGGTGATATTCGAAGAATCCCTCGGACGTGAACTCGTGGCTTGGTGGGGCCGGCGCGGCCTTGGCTAGACCCTCCATCGCCCGCCGCCCCTCCCGGCGGTCCGCAGCCCGGTGGATGTCCCCGGCCACGAGCTTGAGCGAGGCATCCCGGTACGTCGCCCCGCTCTTATTGTTGATGGTCACCCAGCCGGACAAATCGGCGCGGTCATCCGCTGCGCCAAGGACCATGACGTAATCGGCCTTCCACGTGATCCCGCCGGTCAGATAGGAGGCCTCGATCCGCTGGGGCGCGGAATTCTGGTTACGAAGCAGCCAAACCAGGGTGGGTTTCAACACGAGGTTGTCGGGCAGCGAGGGGAGGACAACGTTGCCAGCGTGGCCCATGTGGATCTGGCCGTTGATCTCGTAGATGGGGCCGTTTACGGAAAGGAGCGTCGCCTCAAGGTATGAGCCGTTTCCCTGGTAGAGTCGCACCTTTCGCCCGACGTATTTCTCCATCAGCTTTTGGCTCCCGAGCAGATCGTACTCGTAGTTCTGCTCCAGGATCTTGAGTCCGGCGGGATCGGTCAGCGACTTCAGGTGGACGGTCGTCGGGTCAATCTGGGCCGCGACGTCCACGAACTGAATCGGGCCAGCGCCGGGCTCGAGCGTCACCTCACGAATGTCTTTGACAAGACCCAGGTTGCCGTTGTAGATGGTGACCGCCATGTCTCGCTGATCCTGCTGCGTAATCGTTCGG
>JACOUJ010000411.1 GCA_016177865.1 Candidatus Rokuibacteriota bacterium | reverse complement strand
GTCGCGATGAATTTGGCCGTGGACGGATGGCGGCTCAGGATGTCGATTACCCGCTCTCCATCACGCTCGCCGCCGCGGGCTGGAATCCGCTGCCCCAGCACCACCTTCTCCCCAGGGTCGTGGGCGGCTGGACGATAGACAAATGTCCCGTCGGTCCTCGGCCGGTCAATGGTCCAGCCCGTAAAGCAGCGGGCGACCTCGATGATGTCCTTTTGGGTATAGCCGCCATCCACCCCCAGCGTGTGTAGCTCCAGAAGCTCGCGCGCATAGTTCTCGTTGAGCCCCGAGGGCCCACCGGGGCGGACCGGCCGAAAGTCGTTCCTCACGCTCATCCAGTTATCGAGGTAGTAGAGCATCGCCGGATGGCGCGCCGTCGCCAGGAGCAGATCCCGGAACTTGCCCAGCGCATACGGGCGGATCGCGTCCCGTTCGTAGGAAGTGAGCATCCACCTCACCGCGCCCTTGCCATCAAAGACATTAAAGTGGTTGAACCAGAAATCCACCATCACCTCCTGGAGCTGTCGCTCGCTTGCGATCGCCCGGAGGAGCTTCGCCGACTGTAGCTCCAGAGTGATCTGCGCTGGACGCTTCTCCGGAGGGTAGAGCTCCATCATCTCGGCCCGGCTCATCTCCCCGCTCTGGATCCTTCCCAACAGCTTCGGATCCGGCAGGGGATATGCCCCTAAGAGCTGGGCGGTCGTCATGGCCAAGGTCGGGAAAGCCCGCAACTGCCGCTCGATCTCGGGGTCGGGCACCCCCTCGGGGAAAAGCTGGTGCCGGAGGTAAACCGTCAAGCCCATCGCCTTCACCCGCTCCAGGTCGCCTGGGCGGGGACCATAGCTAAGGCGGTTCAGGACGTGGAGAATCTTCTGCTCCTCAGTGAGCGGAGACGGCGGCAGGGTGATGGTGTCGGAGGGGTTCGGAAAGGGCGGGACTAAAGGGCGCGAGGGCGAGGCCGGCTTCCCCGCCCCGGCACAACCGGCGAGGCCCATGGCCAGCAGCAAAGTAAAGGCGACACGGCTCCAGGGTCGGGCCATCTCTACCCTCCTTGGCACCTTAGACGGCTGACGGCTCGGTTTATTTACACCAGGGGACCGTAAACCGAATGCAGGCGGTGAAGTCGGTGACGTCAGCGGAGCTGTCGCCAATGATCCAGAAAACGGTATCCCTCTCAGTCCCCGTAGTGGGTCCGAGATCGCTCGATGTAGATGATTCGCCGTTCTTCATTGAGACTGTACACGATGCGGTCTTTGTAGGTCAGCCGATACGAGTAGCTTCCAGCCAGGTCGCCGAGCAGCTTCTTTCCCTCGTAGGGATTGCGAGACAGGACCTCCAGGAGGATGTCACGGAGTTTCGATTTCAACTTGGGGGAGAGAGTTTGGGCATCTTTCTTGGCCTGCTTTGTGAAGCGAACCTCCCACCGGGCGCTCACCGCGCGCCCAGCACCTCTTCCAGTGAGTATGTCTCACCTCGGGCGATTTCCCGCCGGGCCTGGCGGATGCTCTTCAAAAGCCCCGGCGTAGAGAGAAGCTCGAGCGTCTCCAGTAGACTCTCGTAGTCCTCTTGCGAAAGGAGCACGACATCACCCCCCTTGTAGGCAATCCGGAACTGCTGATGTGCCCGGACCGACCGTTTCAGCAAGGTAAACAGCTCCTTCCGCGCCTCGGTTGCGGTCAACGTTCTCAGAGTCTCAGCTCCTGTACCAGATTACGTACATCTCACCTTAACGTGGTCCCATCTTTGAGTCAAGCCCCCTAAATCAGCGCGGATTCGAGGACGATGCCCCGGTCAATCGTCCGGGCGGCCCGGCGGAGGACCTCCTGGAGGTCGTCAGGAACCTCTGGCGCCTCGGCGAGTTGCCGGAGCACGTCAATCAGCCGTCGCATCGCCCGGATGAGATCGCCTTCGTGCCCCCCGAACGCCTCCGCGACGATCTCGGGCCAGTCGTCATCCCCCGAGGCCCATCGATAGACCGCGGGAAGAAAGCCGGGGTGCACCGAAAGGGGAAGCCCGACCCGATGCTGACGCTGGGCCAGGTGGAGCGCCTCGGCCACCCGCTCGATCTGCCCGAGTTTCCTGCGCAGCTTCGGGTGCTGCTTGAGGAAGAGCCGGACGACCCGCGGCTCGCCGGAACGCGACTCTTCAGTGAGGAAAGAGAGGAGGCCCGCAGCTTCCGGCGGTGAATTTTCGTGGAGGATGCCGCGTTCGACGACCTCAGCGACCAGAAGCTCGTTGTCGTGACGGAGGCCCGCCACCAGGCGTCCTTTCCGGGTGAGCTGGTCGTGATCGATCGCGTCGAACTCTTCCAAGACCTTCACCACCTGGAGGAACTCCTGCCAGTACGCGTTTTTCAGTGCCTCCAACGCCTCCTGCCTCTGATCGAGCATGGTCTTGAGCCTCTCGATCCCTTTCCACGCCGCATCGCACTGGGGGCGGGCGTTCCAGGGGCAGCGATGGCACTCGATACTCTCGAGGGCCGGCTCCGTCCCGCCCCGCTCCTGGGCGAGAAGCTCCTTCAGGGAGAGGCTCCCCAGCCGCTCCAGAAGTCCCTTGCCGTCCCGGGCCAAGACTTCCCGGGCCGACCGTCCCCATCCTCCGCCCCGCTCCAGAGTCAGGCTCCTCAGGGTCCGGGGTAAGGGGAGCGTCGGAATAGACCGGAAGACCCGCTTCACGTTCCCGCCTTTGACTCGGAGGACGGTCCCGCTCGGGAGCAGCGCGTCCACCAGTCTCCGTCCTCCCCGCAGATCATGGACCCCGAGGACCACCCCCAACTCTCCCCCGCCCCGACGGCGAAGGAGGACCACCCGGCCCAGGTCCGTCGAGGAGAGGTTTCCACCCTTTCCGGCCTTCTCGCGACGTCCGAGAGTGCGGCGCTCGGCTTCCCACTCGGCCCGGAGGGCGCGGTAGCGGCCGATCCGATCAAAGTCTCCGCAGGGCGCTTCATACGTCTCGGCGGCGCGCAGCGAGGCTTCGATCCCACGTACTTCACCCTCCAGGGCGCGGATTCGCTTGAGGTTTTGATATTGCCCAAAGGAGGACTCGACGGTTCGGCGGATCGCTGCCGGATCCCGATAGGTCTCCATGAGCAGGGCCGCTGAGCCATAGGAAAGGCGGAACTGGCTCTCGATCGGCTC
>JACOUJ010000384.1 GCA_016177865.1 Candidatus Rokuibacteriota bacterium | reverse complement strand
ATGGAGGTTTCTAGGCTGGGGGCGGCCGGAAGAGGTACGCTCCCTCCGCTCGCAACTTCCGCGAAGAGAAGCTGGGGGAGGTTCGGCCATAGGCTGGCCGGTCTAAGGCCAGCCGAGATGAATACTGGTCGAGGCCCCCTCCGAGGAAAGGTCGCTGAAACGTGGCTCCCCGGGCAGGACTCGAACCTGCAACCTTGTGGTTAACAGCCACCTGCTCCACCGATTGAGCTACCGGGGACTGTCCCGTATTCTATCCCATTTCCCTGCGCCCCTCCAACGCCTTGGCCAGCGTCACCTGATCGGCATACTCGAGATCGCCTCCCGCTGGAAGGCCCCGGGCGATGCGGGTGATGCGGACGCCGAGCGGCCTGAGGAGTCGGGCGAGGTAGAGGGCGGTCGCCTCGCCCTCCACGTTCGGGTTGGTGGCAAGGATGATCTCTTCCACGCCTCCACCCTGGAGCCGCGCGAGCAGCTCCTTCACGCGAAGGTCGTCTGGACCAATCCCTTCCAGGGGGGAGAGCGCGCCTTCGAGCACGTGGTAGCGGCCTCGGTACTCCCCGGTCGTTCTTCGACGACCAAGAGAAGCCGACTGTCCCGCGAGGGATTTTGACAGAGACGGCAAGGATCCACGTCCGCCACGTTGAAGCAGACCGCACAGCGGACGACTTCGGTCCTGAGGGCCGAGAGGGCGTCGGCCAGGGCTTGGGTTTCGGCCCCCGGACGACTGAGGAGATAGAAGGTCAGGCGCTGGGCCGTCCTGGGGCCGATCCCGGGAAGCTGCTGGAGGGCTTCGATGAGGCGGCCAACCGCCTCGGGGTAATACTCCACAGATTAACTCGGCGGCGTCGGCAAGGGGTCACATCAGGCCGGGGAGCTTCAGGCCACCCGCCAGCTTTCCCATCTCGGTCATCAGCATCTCTTTCGCCTTGCGAAGGGCCTCGTTCGTCGCGGCCAGAACAAGATCCTCCAGCATCTCCCGATCATCGGGCGTGATAGCCTCAGGCTCGATCTTGATGGAAAGGATCTCCTGGTTTCCATTGGCAACCACGGTCACCATCCCACCGCCAGCCGAGGCCTCCACGGTGCGTTTCCCGATCTCCTCCTTCATCGCCTCGATCTGGGCCTGAAGCTTCTGCGCCTCCTTCATCAGGTTGCCAAATCCCTTCATGAATCCTCCCCCGGGTTCACGGGCTCCTCCCCGCGCCCCGCTGGCTGTCTCACCGCGACGACCTGGCCCCCAAACGCCTCGAGCGCTGCCTGCACTACCGGGTGCTCTCGCACGGTACTCCCCTCCCCTGGGGCGGTGAATGTCACATCATCGGCTTCGGGGAGGTGATGCTTCAGGGCCTCACGCAGCATCTGGCGGTTTGTCCGATCATCCACAAGATCCTTGTGGAAGGCATTCCCATTCCCCGGCAGGGCGATGACAAGCCGCCCCCCGGAGATCTCCACGGGCTCCCCCTGAGCAAGGACTGTTCCGAGGGTGGGTCGGAGCCTGCTCACCTCGGCCACCACTCTTCGCCATCCGTCGCGGAGCCTCCGCTCGTCTTTCAAGCCTCGCGCCGTCGGCGCGCCTGACGCCGACAGCGGAGGAGAGGCAGGCAGGATCAGAGTCTCGCTCCCCGCCACTGGCGGCCTTGGGGGAGCTGAGGGCGGTGTCTGGAGGTCTCCCAGCACACCTTGAGTCGGCGCCGGACGGGGTGGGCCGGAGACCACCCCGGGCTGACGAAGGCGCGCCTCGGCCTCCTCCAACCGTCCGAGGATCTCCTCAATTGCCGCCGGGGCGGGGCGGCGAGCGATCCGAACGGCCGCCAGCTCGAGATCGATCCGCGGATGGGGAGAGCGTCGCATCTCCCCTTCAGCCTCAGTGAGGAGCTTCAGAGCCAGCAGCAGCTCCTCGGTGCTCACCGTCTGAACAGCCGCCTGGATTTCCGCTCGCTCTGCGGCGGGAACGTCGATTGGGGGCTCCGGAAGTAGCTTGACGAGGAGCGCGAGGCGCAGCTCTTCCACGGCCTCTCGGCAGAAAAGACTCGCATCGTCGCCATCTCGGATCACCCGATCGATAAGAGAAAGGGCGGTTGCCGGGTCTCGGCTCAGGAGGGCGGTTCGAAAAGCTCGGTGCTCCGCGCTCCCGCTGGCTCCCAAAAGCTCTAACACCAGCTCGGGCGTGAGGGGACCAGTCGCGTAGGCAAGGGCCGCGTCCAGGAGGGAGAGCGCGTCTCGAAGGCTCCCGGCGGCGGCGCGGGCGATCCGGACCAGCGCCTCGGAGGCCACGGTACCCCCCTCGGCCGCGACAATCTCCCTTAAAGCCTGGGTGATGGTCTCGGGCGGGATAAGACGGAAGTCAAAACGAAGGCATCGCGAATGGATCGTCGCCGGGACACGCCTGGGCTCGGTGGTGGCCAGGACAAAGACCACATGGGGCGGCGGTTCCTCCAACGTCTTGAGAAGAGCATTGAAGGCCTGCTCGGTGAGCATGTGGACCTCATCAATGATATACACCTTCGAGCGCCCTCGGGCCGGAGCGTAGCGGACGTTCTCTCGAAGCGCACGGATCTCATCAATCCCGCGATTACTGGCCCCGTCAATCTCGATGACATCCACCGCCCTGCCCGCCTGGATTTCGAGACACGCGGGGCAGGTCGTGCACGGCTCGACCCCGGTCCGGTTCTCGCAATTCAACGCCTTGGCCAGGAGACGGGCTGTCGTGGTCTTCCCCACTCCGCGGGGACCTGAAAAGAGGTAGGCGTGGGCAATCCGCCCCTGGGCCAACCCATTCTGGAGCGTGCGGGTGACGTGGCCCTGACCGATGACGGCCAAGAACGTCTGGGGACGCCACTTTCTTGCAAGAACCTGATAGGCCATAGGTTTTATCTCGTGCAAACCACTTGAGGGAGGATGATCACCCTCAACATTATTGGCCGTGCACCCCCCGTCGATCGCGCCCGTCCTGCGATCTCCCTGATGAGCCAGCTCTGGCCAGGCGGTCCCGCGGCACACGAAAGGGCCCGCGTACCGTTGCTCCCTTCCGGGCCTGGCGGGATTGACGGGATTCCGTTGCGCGGGGCCCGACCTTCATCGCCGCCCACCAAGGCTCAGTCCAACGCGGACGGACCTCGGGGGGGAATTCGATCCCGCTAGAGCGGATTGCGGGTACAGGGCACCGCTACCTCCCCATCTAGCACGGCCACATCACACTATGTCATTTATACACCAGGGGCGGCCCCGAAGGACAGTCCCGGAATAACATCGCGCACCGGTTCTATCGGTCCCCCCTCCGCGGCATCGCGTGAATCGCCCGCCAAATCTTCTCCGGGGTCAGGGGCATATCCACATGGCGGATCCCGTAGGGGGCCAGGGCGTCCGCCACGGCGCTGACGATGGCCGGGGGCGCAACACACGTCCCCCCCTCTCCGATCCCTTTGGCTCCTAACGGGTTGAGCGGCGTCGGCGTCACGGTGCGGTCTACGACAAGCTTCGGCATGTCATCCGCGCGCGGCATCGCATAGTCCATGAAGGTTCCGGTCAAGAGCTGGGCATCCACGCCGTAGACGACGTGCTCCAAGAGCGCCTGGCCAATCCCCTGGGCAAGCCCGCCCACGATCTGCCCCTCAACCAGGAGGGGGTTGATGGCATTGCCGCAGTCGTCCACGGCGAAGAGGCGCTCCAGGAGAAGTTGCCCCGTATCGCGGTCCACCCGCACGACGGCGATGCAGGCGCCGAAGCTCCACGGCTGGCGGTCCTGGCGAAAGAAGACCGTCGCCTCGAGCCCGGGGGTCTCTTCCGGCGGAAGCCCCATCGGCGCGTGGGCGAACTCCGCCACGCGCGCCCAACTGACCTGGCGCTCCGGAACGCCCACGACCTGAAAGCTGCCCTGGATGGGCTGAATGTCCTCGGGGCGAGCCTCAAGGAGCCGCGCCGCCAGGCGGCGCCCCTTCTCCCGGATTTCGACCGCAGCCTGGGCCAAGGCGCTCCCGCCGAGCGCGACACTGCGGCTTCCGAAGGTCCCGATCGCCTGGGGCGCCCCGAGCGTGTCCCCGTGGCGCACGCTCACGTCCTCGTAGGCCACGCCCAGATGGTCGGCAATGATCTGGGCGAAGGTCGTCTCATGCCCCTGGCCGTGCGCACTCGAACCGGTGACCGCCGTCACTTTCCCGGTCCGCTCGACGCGGACCACGCCGCTCTCCCAGCCGAGTACGCCGGTGGATTCCACGTAGGTCGCGAACCCAATCCCGATGATCTCGCCGCGGGGGCGGGCGTCGGCCTGCGCGCGACGGAGGCCGGCGTAGTCGGCCAGCTCCAGCACGCGATCGAGCGCCAGGGCATACTCTCCGGAGTCGTAGGGGATGCCGAACGCGCTGCGGTAGGGGAACGCGTCGGGCGGAATGAAATTGCGCCGCCGGATCTGGATCGGATCCAGGCCGACCACGGGCGCGGCCTCGTCCATCACCCGCTCGATGAGGTAGTTCCCCTCGGGTCGGCCGGATCCGCGATAGGGACCGGTCGGGCCCGTATTCGTGTAGGCGCCGATGCTCGTGAGCTCCACGTTCTGGATGCGGTAGCCACCCAGGACGTGCCCCGAGTGTGACATCGGGGGGACCACGGACTGGGAAAGCAGATGGGCCCCCATGTTAAAGATGATCTTGACCTTGAGGCCTGTTACCACGCCATCTTTGGTCACCGCCGCCTCGGCCTCCGCGACCGAGCCCCGGCCGTGAAGCGTGGTCTGAAGGTCTTCGCTCCGGGTGGACACCCACTTCACCGGACGCCCGAGTCGGCGGGCCAGGGTCGCCGCGATCACGTCCTCGGGATAGACCGGCCCCTTGACGCCAAAGCCGCCGCCGATGTCCGGGGCAATCACGCGGAGCCGGTGCTCCGGGAAGTCGAGGGCCTCCGCCAGCGCCGCGCGGGCCAGAAACGGCGACTGGTTGGTCAGCCAGATCGTCAGCTCGTCTGCGTGGGCGTCGTACTGAGCGAGGACCCCCCGCGGCTCCAGCGGCGCACCGGCCAGCCGGTTGTGCTCCAACCGAACCTTCACCGTGTAGTCCGCCTGGGAGAACGCTGCCGCGACGTCCCCGGCCTTCATCGGGAGAAGAAACGCCTGGTTCGTCCCCAGCTCGGGGTGAATCAGCGGGGCGCCCGGCCGGAGCGCCGCCTCGGGATCGGCCACGGCCGGAAGAGGTTCGTATTCCACTTCAATCAGCTCGGCGGCGTCCCGCGCGAGGGCTGGGGTCTCGGCGACGACCGCGGCGAGGGGCACTCCGACGGCATGCACGACCCCGTCGGCAAGAAATGGATGAAGTGGCGGCTTCATCCCGGGGAGCAGCCGCAGGTAGGGGATCTGACGCAGCGGTCCCAGATCCTTCGCCGTGAAGACGCCGATGACGCCGCGCGCCCTCCGCGCGGCCTCGACGCGGAGGGACTTCACGCGGGCATGGGCGTGCGGGCTGCGGAGAAAGACGAGCTGCGCGAGACCCGGGAGCTTCAGATCGTCGATGTAGCTCCCCTGCCCCGTGAT
>JACOUJ010000383.1 GCA_016177865.1 Candidatus Rokuibacteriota bacterium | reverse complement strand
CGCTTCACGCTGACCTACGCCGAGTTCTGGGAAGGATTTCGGCGGATCTTCGCGAGCGCCCGGCTCGTGGCCACGACAGAACCGGTCCTGGCCGCGGTTCTCGGGCTTAAGGAGTTTCGAGGGCCCGGGTGTGGCCGCTCCACGGTGCGCGTGGCGCCCGATGGTCGGATCCTGCCGTGTACCTACTGGCCCGACAGCCGTTTGCGCATCGCCACGTTGGAGGCCCTGGGCGAGGGGATTCTCGAAACCGAGGAGTTTCGCGCCGCCCGGGTGAGACCGGCCGCGTGCCAGGACTGCCCGTGCCAGGGCGGGTGCGCCGGGCGCCGGGCGTTGATGGGCGGGGTCGAGCATCCCGATCCGTATTGCCCGTTCGCCCGCGGGGACCGGATCTCGCTGGACTGGGAGCGCGCATTGGCTCAGGAGTTGCCAAAGGCCGGCAGCGCCTGCACGACGGTCGTGACTGCGGTATGACCGTCGGCGTGGTGATCCCCGCCCTGAATGAGGAGGCGACCATCGACGCCGTCGTCGCGGCCGTCCCCCGTCGCGTCACAGACGAGATCGTCGTGGTGGATAACGGCTCATCGGACCGAACCGCTCAGGTGGCCGGGGGTGCCGGGGCCAAGGTGGTGCGAGAGGAGCGACGGGGGTACGGGGCCGCCTGCGCCCGGGGCCTGGCGAGCCTGAGTCAGGCGGTCGAGGTTGTCGTGTTCCTCGATGGCGACGGGAGCCAGGATCCGAGAGAGATGGAAGTGCTCCTCACCCCGATTGAACGTGGAGAGGCCGACCTCGTGCTCGGGATCCGTCAACGGGGCGCGGCCGCCCACCCCATACACGCCCGCGTGGGGAACTGGGTGGTGACGACGCTCCTACGATGGCGTTACGGACTCCGCCTGAGTGATATTCCGCCCTTTCGCGCGATTCGCCGCTCCCTTCTCGCTGAGCTCCGGATGCGGGAGATGACGTACGGATGGCCGGTGGAAATGGTCGTCCGCGTCGCCCGTCGGGGAAGGCGAATCGTTGAAGTGCCCGTGACTCACCGTCCCCGCCTGGGCGGCCAGTCCAAGGTCGCAGGGACCTTCTGGGGGAGTCTCAAGGCCGGATGCGCCTTCCTCACGGTGGCGCTGCGGGCTCAAGATTGACGCTCAAGCCGGTGCCCCTGATTGTGATCCTGACGCTCCTTGGCATCATCGTGGCCGCCTGCCTCTTGGGGATGGAAGCGACCAGGAATCTCACGTTGGCTCCCTGGCGCTTCGTCTTTCTCTTCGCGGTCGCCACGGCCGCGTCAGGCATGGCGAGCTGGCTGACGTTCCGCTACGGAGGACGTCGGCGAAGCGTTCTCTGGGTGGTCTGCGTAGGGGCGATTCTCTTTCGGGCGATCCTCTGGCCGATGGCCCCCTCGCTCTCTACGGACCTCCTGCGCTATGTCTGGGACGGAAAGGTACAGCAGGCCGGGATCAATCCGTATCAGTTTCCTCCCAACGCCCCGGAGTTGGCCTCGCTCCGCGATGAAGCGATCTTTCCGGGTCTTAACCACTCTGACTGGATCAGCGTTTATCCTCCGGGGGCCGAGCTTCTCTTCCGGGCTATGACCTGGTTGACCTCGGGAAGCGTCCTGGCGATCAAAGGGATCTTCATCCTGTTCGATCTCACGAGCTGTGGTCTCATCGTGCTTCTGCTCCGACGACACGGGATGGATCCGGGCCGGGTGATCCTCTACGCCTGGCATCCTCTGGTGCTCGTCGAGCTGGCAGGGAGTGGCCACCTAGACTCGGTGGCGATCCCGCTCATCCTCGGTGCGCTCCTTCTCGGGCTGGAAGGTCGCGTGACGGCCGCCGGACTCCTCCTCGGAATTGGCGGTGCGTTGAAGCTCTACCCGCTGCTCCTCCTCCCGGGCGTCGTAGGCCGCAGGCCCTGGCGTCCCCTCCTGGCGGCGGCCTCGGTGATGGTGGCGAGCGCTCTCCCGTTTCTCCCCGGCCCCGTCGCTCCACTGGGTGCGATGGATCGCTGGATGAGGGAGGAATGGTTCAACCCCGGAATTCGGTTTTGGATCGAGGGGGGATTCGAGACCTTGGGGATGAACCCCGGGAGCACGATCCGCTGGGCATCGGTCGTCGCAATGGGCCTCATTGGAGTCGGGGTCTGGCTGAGAGGGCCCCTCTCGCCCGTCAAGCGGGCCGTCTGGATGCTTGGCGCACATCTGGTTCTGATTCCCAATCTCTTTCCCTGGTATGTGGTCCCGATCATTCCTCTGCTGTGCCTCACGCCAATCTGGCCGTGGCTGTGGCTCAGCGCGGCCGTGGCCCTGAGCTATCTCTTCTTTGCCCAGACCCCGTGGTCGGTGCCGGTCTGGGTGATGGCGATCGAGTTCGTTCCATTGTGGGCCGGCCTTCTGATGCTCGGCTGGCGGGCACGAAGCTGGCTTCCTGCCTTCGGCGCGGCGGCGACCGGGCGGACGGAGGCATAGGATGGCCGCCATCTCTCTCCCCGTGCTGACGCTCACCCCGCCGCTCCCCCGCTCGGTCTACGTCGAGACCACCAGCCGCTGTAACTCCCTGTGCGAGACGTGCATCCTGACCTTTACCGATGGCGGGCGGGAAGGGAAGAAGGACCTCTCGTGGGAAGAGTTTCGGCAGATCGTGGATCAGTTCCCCGTGTTGGAGCGGGTGGTGCTTCACGGGATCGGCGAGCCGCTCCTCAACCGTCACCTCACCCGGATGATTCGCCACTCGAAAGAGCGCGGCGCCCACGTCCTCTTCAACACGAACGCCATCACGCTCACGAGGGCCAGGGGCGAAGAACTGATCGAAAGCGGTCTCGACGAGCTGCGCGTGTCGCTCGATGCGTCTACACCGGCCACCTACGCCAAGATCCGCGGCGTGGACGTCTTCCCCAAGGTCCTGTCGAACCTGGAGACCCTGGCTGCAACCAAGGCCCGGCTGGGCGCGAGCCATCCAGCGGTCTCGCTCTGGTTCACGGCCCTCAAGGAAAACCTTCACGAGCTGCCCGGCCTGGTCCGGATCGCCTCCGCGGTCAAGGCGTCGTCGTTCCACCTCCAGCGCCTCGTGTATAACGGCCTGGGGCTGGCCGTGGAAGAGCAGTCCGTGTACCGTCGGCTTCGTAAGGAAGAGGAGGCCCTGATCTGGACGACCACGGAGGCAGCACGCGCAGCGCGAATCGAGTTCTCCGCCTCCGGAGCCACAGCGCCGGAGGTGAGCCTCGCCGGCGTTGAAGACGAGCGTCCCTGGTCCGCGTGCCGCCGCCCGTGGACCCTCGCGTACGTGACGGTTCACGGCAACGTCCTCCCATGCTGCATCGCCCCCTGGATCGCGGACCCGTACGAAGGGATCATCCTCGGCAATCTGTTTCAGGAACCGCTCGAGGCGATCTGGTCCGGGGGGAGCGCTACCAGGAATTCCGCCGCGCCATCCAGACCGATGCCCCGCCCCAGCCGTGCCGGGGCTGCGGCGTGCTCTGGAGCCTCTGAGCGCCGACGCCGGCTGTGGCCTATAATAGTTCACACATGGCGCCGCCCGTGCTCCGTCACGAAGCAGAGTCAATCCCGCTCAGCCTGACGCGGAATGATCTCAACCCCGCCTTAGACGACCCGAGCTTTTGGATTCGCCGAACCCCTGAGCCCGACCGCCGGCTTCTGACGGTATCGCGCCTCGGGACGGTCAACGCTCAGATCCTGAGACGGGAGCCCCAGCGCGTGGATGTCCTGGGGCTGCCTGATCGCTTGCCCGCCGAGATGATCCGCCAGTGGATCGAGGCCGAGCCGCTCCCGCCTGAAGGGCCGCGCTATTACGCCAGCGGCCGACGGGTCGCTCGCTCGGACTATGCGCGCCTCCGGACCGGGATGAACCTTGCCGCTTTGAAGGGCGCCCGGTCTGTGCGTTTTGGTCTCGTGACGGCGGAAGCGGATGTACGGGGCGCGCCGACCGCGGCGCCACTGCTCTGGGCGCCCGATCGCCCGGCCTTCGATGCGCTTCAGTGGAGCCTGATCGGCCCAGGCGAGCCCGTCGCGCTGCTTCATACCTCAGCCGACGGGAGGTGGGGATTCGTCCAGACGCCGTGTTACCGGGGCTGGATTGCGCGGGATCGCATCGGGCTCGCTGGTCGCGAGGTGGTTCAAGCCTTCGCGCGGCCGCGCGACTTCGTCGTTGTCCTCGCGCCGACTGTGAGGATCAGTGGTCGGGCGGTTCACCCCGGGATGGCCTTTCCGCTGCTGGAGAACGGGCGCGGATGGCTCCGTTTGCAGTTCCCGCGTCGTGGGCCGGGAGGCGCGCTCCGCCTTGTAACGACGAGGGTGAAACCGACACCTGATCTCCACCGGGGCTATCTCCCTTTGACACGCCGTCGTCTTCTCAATCAGGCCTCCCGCTTCCTCGGCCTGCCGTACCGCTGGGGAGGGCTCGATTGCTCTCAGTTTGTGCAGTGGGTCTTTCGCCCCTTCGGGCTTCACTTGCCAAGAAACTCGGCCCAGCAGGCAAAGGTGGGACGACGAATCGCGACGTTATCACGGGCCAGCGCAGCCGAAGAGCGCGCCGCCGCGCTTGGCTGGGCACGGGCCGGGACCACGCTCCTGCAGCTCCCAGGCCACATCATGCTCTTCCTGGGTCAACTGGACGGGCGCGTGTACGCGATCCACGCCATTCACCGTTATCACGATGTTGATGCGGCCGGCCGGGACCAGAGCGTCTACCTCGACCGGGTCCTCGTGACCGACCTCGACCGCGGGGCCCGTCAGCCTGACGGCTCACTCTTGGAGAGGATTACGGTGATCACCGATGTCCTCGGATAACTTCCGCCGCACATTGCCGGTTAGAGTCCTGGCCTGGAGGCACCCCAGCGAGCGCCTCATGGCCACCGAGGCAGGCTGGGGGTCCCCTGAGCGCAGCATTCGCGGGAGCGACGGGGTCCCCACCGTGAGGGAGCGGGATGGGGG